>JAIQFJ010000079.1 GCA_020073325.1 Terriglobia bacterium
CAAGTACGTGATGCAGGTTCTGCTGGGCACGCCGCCTCCTCCTCCGCCGCCGAACGTTCCGGCGCTCAAAGAAAACGACGAGACGTCGAAGCCGGAATCGATTCGCGTGAAGATGGAGCAGCATCGCAAGCAGGAGCCGTGTCATTCCTGCCATCAGTTGATGGATCCCATTGGACTGGCGCTGGAGAATTTCGACGGCGTGGGGCAATGGCGGACGCTCGATAGCGGCATGCCGATCGATGCGGCCAGCAAGATGTTCGACGGCGAAAAGCTGGACGGGCCGATGAGCCTGCGCAAGGCGATCGTGAATCATTCGGACGTCTTCACCGGGACGTTCATCCAGAATCTGCTGGCTTACGGGCTGGGACGCGTGATCGATTCGCGGGAGATGCCGGTGGTCCGGTCGATCCAGCGCGACGCAGCGCGCGAGAACAACAAATTTTCGGCGGTGGTTTTGGGGATCGTGAAGAGCGCCCCATTCCAGATGCGCAGAGCGGAAAGCGGGGGGACGAACTGATGTACATCACCAAGAAACATCTTTCGCGCAGAACGATTCTGCGCGGGATGGGCGTCGGCATCGGCTTACCGCTACTCGACTCGATGATTCCGGCGCAGACGCCTCTGTCGAAGACCGCCGCGAAGCCTCTCTCGCGGTTGTGCTGTATCGAGATGGTGCACGGCGCAGCCGGCTCCACAGTCGACGGATCGGCGAAGCATTACTGGTCGCCTGAAAAAGAGGGACGGGACTTCGAGTGGTCGCAGACGCTCGAACCGCTGAAGGATTTTCGCGACTACCTCACCATCATCAGCGATACCGATCTGCTGCCTGCGGGCGCGTATCACGAAAACGAAGAGGGCGGCGATCATTTCCGTTCGAGCTCGTCGTTCCTGACGGCTTCGCACGCCAAGATGACCGAAGGCGCGGACCTTTTCTGCGGCACTTCGATCGACCAGTTGTATGCGCAGCAGTTCGGCCAGGACACGCCGCTGCCGTCGATTCAGCTTTGTATCGAGAGCCAGTACGCGTCGGGGTCGTGCGATTACGGTTATGCGTGCGTGTATTCGGACACGATCGTGTGGTCGTCGCCGACGCAGCCGCTGCCGATGACGATCGATCCGCGGATGGCGTTCGAATCGCTGTTCGGCGACGGATCGACGGCAGAGGAGCGCGCGGCGCGCCAGCGGATGAACGGCAGCATTCTCGACCGCATCACGCATCGCGTGACGGCGTTGCAGAAGGATCTGAGCGCGCAGGATCGCGGCCGGCTGAACGATTATCTGGACGATGTCCGCGAGATCGAGCGGCGAATTCAGAAGATCGAAGAGCACAACACCAGCGGTGTCGCACGGGCGCTTCCGGCGGCTCCGGTGGGCGTGCCGGATTCGTTCGACGAGCACGTGAAGCTGATGTTCGACCTGCAGGCGCTGGCGTTCCAGACCAACACCACGCGCGTTTCGGCGTTCAAGATGTCGCGCGACGTTTGCCAGCGCGTCTATCCCGATAGCGGCGTGAAGACGCCGTTCCATTCGTGCTCGCATCACAACGAGGTGCCGACGCGCATCGCGGAGTTCGCGAAACTCAACCGCTATCATGTCAGCCTGCTGCCGTATTTCCTCGAAAAATTGAAGAAGACGCCCGATGGCGACGGCAACCTGCTGGATCATTCGCTGATCCTGTACGGAAGTCCGCTGGGCGATTCGAACGCGCACAATCATATTCGCGTCCCTATTTTTCTGGCCGGTCATGCCGGCGGCGGCGTGAAGGGCGGCCAGCATATTCGCTGCAAACCGGGCACTCCGATGGCGAACGTCCTGCTGACGGTGATGCACAAGGTGGGCGTGAATCTCGACAAGATCGGCGACTCGACCGGCGACATCGCAATCTAAGGAGCCACGAATGAACACGAATGCACACAAGTTCGCAGTCGCGATTCTGGGCTTCGCGACGATTCTTCACGCGGCAGATACGCGCATCGCCGATGCGGCGCAGAACGGCGATCTCAAGGCCGTTCGAGCGCTGATCGGGCAGAAGGCCGACGTCAACGGCGCGCAGGGCGACGGCAGCACGGCTCTGCATTGGGCTGCGCAGAAGGACGACGTCGAACTGGCGAAGGTTCTTCTCGAAGCCAAGGCGAAAATCGATGTGACGACGCGGCTGGGCGCGGCGACTCCGCTGTTCATGGCGTGCCGCAGCGGCAACGCTGCCATCATCGAACTGCTGATCAAGGCGGGCGCCGAGGTGAACTCGCCCGACGAGCATGGCACCACGCCGCTGATGATGGCCGCGGCGGCCGGCAATCGGGACGCGGTGAAAGTCCTGATCGATCATGGCGCGAACGTGAACGCGCGCGAAGGGGTCCACGGGCAGACGGCGCTGATGTTTGCAGCGGCCCTGGGCCGCGCTGACGCGATTCGGGTGCTGGCGGCGCACGGGGCGGATCCGTCGATCACCAGCAAAGCGGCCAAGGCTCCGCACATTCCGAGCACGTTCGAACAGATCCAGAACGGCGCGCAGCGTCCTGGCGCTACCGAAAAACCCGCTGCGCCTGCTTCGAACGACAAAGGTTCGAACGACAAAGAACAGCTCAATGCGCTTGCTGCCGGACTCGGTTTCAAGTCGGCGGAGTATCGCGCGGGCGGTCCTGAGGCAACGTCGCTGCAGGCGACCGTGCAGAAGCTGATGGCGAAGGTCGATGAGTTGGAGAAAAAACTTCCCGGCGGAGCGAAACCGGCCGATGACGGCATGTTCCGGCCTCCGCGCGAACGCGGCGCGTCGGAAGTGGGCGGCATGACTGCCCTGCTCTTCGCGGCTCGCGACGGCCAGATGGATGCGGCCAAGGCGCTGATCGAAGCAGGTGCGAACGTCAATCAGCAGAGCGCCGGCGACAAATCGACGCCGATCGTGATGGCGGCGGCGAACGGACACTTCGATCTGGCAAAATTTTTCCTGGATTACGGCGCCGATCCGAACCTCGCCAACGACCTGGGGCTGACGCCGCTGTACGCGGCGATCGATCTGCAATGGTCGCCCAAGGGATGGTTCCCGAGTCCCGATATTTCGCAAGAAAAGACCGGGTATCTTGCGTTCATGTCAGCGCTGCTCGACGCGGGCGCGAATCCCAATGCGCGGATCGCGAAGAAGCTGTGGTTCCGGACGTCGGGCGATCATTCCTGGATCGACACGGCCGGATCGACGGCGTTTCTACGGGCCGCGCAATCGCTCGATCTCACGGCGATGCGGCTGTTGCTGGCGCACGGCGCGGATCCCGATCTTGCGACGACGGGCGGCGACACGCCTCTCATGGTCGCCTGCGGGATGGGCTGGGGTTATCACTACAGCGTCAATTCGCCCGAATATACGTGGATGGAAGCGGTGAAGTTTCTGATGCAGCTCGGCGGCGACGTGAATGCGGCCGACGCGCGCGGATACACTCCTCTGCACGCGGCGGCGTACATCGGCAACGACGAGCTGATCCAGTATCTGGTGGATCACGGCGCGGACGTGAAGGCGGTGGCGAAGGACAAGAACACGGTGGCCGATATGGCGAACGGTCCCACGCGGTTCGGCATTCCGCATCCGGAGACGGTAACGATGCTGGAGAAATTGGGATCCGCGAATTCGCACAACTGCCGCTCCGATCAGTGCCTGGTGAATCCCAAGGACACCAAGCCCGCGACCGGCCAGCGATGAGGCCCATAGCCTTCGTCCTGTGCGCGGCGCTTGCATCCGCGCAAACGCCCGCGGAGATTCGTGCGATCGCCGAAAAAGCGTACACATTCGCGTATCCGATGGTGCTGATGGAGTACACGCGCCGCGCGGCGGCGGAGCGCGGCGGCATCGGCGGACCGGTCGGCGCGAATCACTTCGCGAACGCCCCGGCGTTTCCCGGCGCTCAGTTCCGGCAGGTGATCCGTCCCAACGCCGATACGCTTTATTCTTCGGCATGGCTCGACCTGTCGAAAGAACCGCTGATCCTGCACGTCCCCGACACGCACGATCGCTATTACCTGATGCAGTTCATGGACGCGTGGACCGAGACGTTTTCGATCCCGGGCAAGCGGACCACCGGTACGGGCGAAGGCTACTTCGCGATCGTCGGGCCGGGCTGGAAGGGCACGCTGCCGCAGCGCGCGCAGCGGATCGATTCGCCGACAAACATGGTCTGGCTGCTGGGGCGGACGCAGACAAACGGGCCGAGCGATTACGAATTCGTCCATGCGATCCAGCGCGGCTATACGCTGATGCCGCTGAGCCTGTACCCTGACGGTCCGCGTGCGGCGCCGGCTCGCGCGACGCGTCCGGCGGGGGCTCCGTCGGGCACGCCGCCGCAGATCGTCGAAAAATTATCGATGATCGATTTTTTCACGACGTTCGCGCAGCTGCTGGCCGCAAATTCGCCGCACAAAGGCGACGAGCCGATGATGGCGCAGCTTGCGAAGATCGGCATCGTGCCGGGAAAGCCATTTGACGCCGCGGCGCTGGGTTCTGAGGGCGCGAAGGCTGTGGAGGAAGGCGCGTCGGTGTCGGCGAAGCGCATCAACGCGCTGGATGATGCGGTGGGGCGTCCGGGAAAGACGGGCTGGGGCGGCGGAGGTGGCGGACACGTCGGGCGTTATGGAACCGATTACGCGCAGCGCGCCGCAGTCGCGCGGATCGGGCTGGGGGCGAATCCTCCCGAAGATGCGGCTTACATGCACTGCCGGATCGATTCGGAAGGCCGCGGGCTCGACGGATCGAACCGCTACCGGATTCATTTCGAAAAGACGCCGCCGGTGAAGGCGTTCTGGTCGTTGACGATGTACAGCGACGATGGATATTTCATCGCGAATCCGATCAACCGGTTCGCCATCGGCGATCGCGACAAACTGAAGTTCAATGCGGACGGGTCGGTCGACATTTACATCCAGCACGATTCGCCGGGGGCCGAGAAGGAATCGAACTGGCTGCCCGCGGGCAGCGCAAAGTTCAACCTGAGCCTGCGCATGTATTGGCCGGGCGAAGAGGTCATTTCGGGCAAGTGGATCCCGCCGGCCGTGACGCGGGAAGCGAACTGAACCATCCTTAGACCGCGCAATCAGGAACGCGCGCCGCCGCTCACGATCAGGATTTCGCCGCTGACATAGTCGGAAAGAGGCGAGCAGAAGAACAGCACCGGTCCCGCTGCTTCTTCCGGCGTTCCGACGCGTCCGAGCGGGCAATGCGTCTTCACCGCCTCGCGCGCCGCGGCCTGCACGCCGACCTTGATCTGATGGCCCTTCATTTCGATCGTCGCGTTCTGGTCGAGCGACTGCACCAGCCGGGTCTCGATGAATCCGAAGCCGACCGAATTGACGTTGACGTTGTAGCGTCCCCACTCCTTCGCCATCACTTTGGTCAGGCCGTTGATCCCCGCCTTGCCCGATCCGTAGCCGGCCTGTCCGGCGATGCCGTCGACGCCCGAAACGGAAGTAATGTTCACCACCTTGCGCATCACGCGGCGGCCCTCGGCGATTTCTTTCTTCGCGGCCTCGCGAATAAATCCCGACGCGGCGCGCAGGATGCGGAAAGGAGCCACCATGTGAATATCGAGCATCGCCTGAAACTGCTCGTCGGTCATTTTCTGGATTACGTTGTCCCACGTGTAGCCGGCGTTATTGACGATAATGTCGATCGACCCGAATCCGTTGACCGTCGCATCCACAAGCTTCTGCGGAAAATCAGGAGCCGTAATGTCACCAGGGAACGCCTTGGCGGCTCCGCCGGCGGCATCGATCGCCGCGCCGACTTAAAACAGCCGTTCGCGATCGATATCGTTGAGCATGACGGCGGCGCCCACCCCGGCGAGCTTCAACGCGATCTCGCGTCCGATCCCGCGGCCGGATCCGGTGATGAGTGCGGTTTTTCCTTTGAGTGAGAAGGGCATAAACGCGCATTCTAGCATGCACCGCGGCGTCCGCATCCACAACCTTATTCTTCACTCGGGCGAATTCGTCGCTGTTCTAAGGAAAGAATCGTACCCTCTTCGGCTAGGATAGAAGCCTTTGAACGCCGATCAATTCGAAGGAAGCATTTGTGTTTATCCGGCATATTTTCGTTGCGAAGCCTCTGATCGCTCTCGCCATTCTCGTGTGCATGGGGACGATCATCGCCCTGTTCCGCCTGAACCGCCAGAAGCCTCAATCCAAGAACGATCAGTTCCTGATCGGCTTTCTTGGCCTGCTGACGATTTACGAGGCTCTGAAAATTCTGAAAGATTCCGGCGTCGTCACGCTCGCCGTGAACAGCATGTTTGAGGACGCGCTCGAATTGCTGGTCGCCGCTGCTTGCCTTGTGGCGGCAATCCTGCTTCGCGTGTCGCGCGTGAATCATCTGGATGTCGAGTCCGCGGTGAGGCTCGCGCGCGCGGCTCCGCCCAGACTGGCCCGGGCGGAGGGAGCGGTACCGCCCAAAGAATCTTCGACGCTCGAAACCCTGGGATGGGCCGCGCCTCGCTTGTCGGATGGAGCTTTCAAACTGCTCGCCGTTCTGTGCCTTCGTTCCGAAGTGGCCACGGGCCGGGTGCCTGTCGGCGTGGTCGACGTCCAATTGAAACTCGGCAAGACGCGCGACGAACTGGACCACAACCTCAAGGAGCTTCAGGAAGCCGGAGCCGTCGTCCTGCGTCGGCGGGGTACGGTGATGGATATCGAGATCGTGCAAACGCAGCGGCAGGCCCCGGTGGCGCCGGAATCGATAGCGCCGCGCCCGTCGAGCCTGGTCACAGAAGCGCGCCTCTGAACTCTTTAGGAAGTGACGGCCTCGGTCGCCTTCGCTGCCAGCCGCTCCGCAAATTCCGCAAGCAGAACCTGTTGATGGTTCGTCTCCGCGGCCAGCAGATGATACGGACTCATCACCGTGGCGCGCAGGACGAACAATCCTTCCTGACGATATTCACCCGGATCGATCCCTGCGCGCTCCAGCAGCGGACTGATCGCGCCCGGCGAATAACTGGACCGTTCGAACACGGTGCGCGATAAAAAGAACGGCTGCAGGTAGCTGTACGGCCGATGGTCGCCGACCGAGCCGAGCGTGAAGGCCTCGTACACGCGGCGGTTCACGCGGTTCGTCTGCGCAAGGCTCACCGCCGGCTGCGGTTGAATCAGGAAACAAACCACGTTGGTGTCGGGCGGCTGCGGCGCGACGTTGACGAATCGCCACCGGTCGTTTTCACCGTTGGCGCGCGCGCCGTGTTCCCAGTGGATCAGCCGCTCATACAATTCGCGCGCGGCCAGCAGCGACGCGCGCATGATCTCGCCATAGCCGGTTCGATCCGGCGGAATCATACGATGCGACAGCCAGCATGCCGCGACGTTCGCGCCGGGCTTGGAGCCTTCCAGAATATACGGACCCACGGTGTCGGGCCCGCGATGCCGCCGCGCGTCGAGATCTTCGAGATGCGCGGTCGAAATGTAGGGGATTTCTTCCGTGGCGAACTGCCGCGCCAGGTCGTTCTTGAAAGCGACCACGCCGCAGGGATACGGCACGTAGCCCATCTTGTGAGGATCGACAGTCATCGATTCGGCGCGATGGAAGGCGCGGAATGCGTCGTGAACGTCGGGCGATCCCCAGCGCAGATGCAGGGTCTTCGAATAACGTCCGCGCTCGATCGTCAGATCGCGCGAGACGAACTCGCCGACGTCCTCCTCGTCGGAAAAGAGCGACCGGAAGTAGCCGCCCCAGGCCGCGTCGATATGCAGCCAGAAATTTTCGCCGGAATCGCGCAGATCGGCGATGCGATGCACCGGATCGACCGCGCCCGCCTCCGTGCTGCCCGTGATCGCGACCACCGCGAGCGGAAGCTTGCCTTCGCGCTTCACGCGCTCGATTTGCGCCGCCAGACTCGCGACATTCATGCGAAACATCGGGTCGACGTCGATCAATGCGATATTGCGGCGGCCGATTCCGAGTACGTCGGCCGCCTTGCCGATGCTGTAGTGCCGCGAATCGGAAACCAGGATCACGGGAGGCCGCACGCCGTACGCCGCGCGCGGGCCGTGATGCGGAATGCTGAACTCACTCTCCGAGATCAGCTCATGCGCGCAGCGGATCGCCTCGCTGTGGGCCATGTCCCAATGGCGGCGGATGGCGTCGATGAACCGCGCGTGCAGATAAATCGCCTGGTTCGGCCGCAGGTCGAGCAGACGCGCCGGAGCGACGCTCGCGATCTCCACCGGGTCGGCGGTCATTTTCACGCTGAGCGAAATACTATTGCGCACGCAGACATCGCGGACGGCAAGCGGAAAATAGCGCACGTTGCGCGCGATCCACAGCGCTTCCAGGTTCGCCACCGTGCCGCCGCCGGTGACGTGCGCGAATCCGAACTCGTCTTTGGTGGTCTGGCCCGACTCCGGCGGAGGATTATAGCCGAGCATTTTCAAAATGTCGGAGGCAACCTCGAATTCCCACCGCAGCGTCACCGGCGACGATTCCGGCGTCACGTTGTTGGGATTGTACAGCAGGCCTGCGAAGTAGCCGAGCACGCTCGGCATGGTCTGATCCGACAGCATGTGCGCGTTGTAGCGCGGGCTATAGAACGGAAAATGCGCCCGCAGTCCGGCGAGCATTTCATCCACCTGCTGGCCCAGCCGGTCGCGAAAATCCTGATGATCGCGCCGCAGGCTTTCGGTGATCAGGATTTCATCGGACGGAAAATAGTTCCGCCGCCAATGAAAGTAATCTTCAAGGATGTGGGAGATGAGCTGCCGTTCCCACTCGGCATTTTCGGCTTTTGGCCCCAAGAACCAGGCCGCGATCTTTCGGGCGCTCACAGATTAGTGCTGTGACTCCCTCTGATGCTCGAAGTACGTATCCAGAAAATCGAGCGCCGGCTTGTTCGGCAGAGCCTTCACTTCAATCGCGTCGCCGAAGCTCATCGCGGGATCATCCTTGGAGCGATACACCGGCCACTTCGGCAGACCTTTCCCGTTGGGATCTCCCGTGACCGCGAAGTTCACCCAATACGACGACATCGTATCGGCCAGCTTGCGATCGTAATCCGTCCAGGGCCGGTTCTTCTCGTCATTGCCCGAGGCGAACGGAGCCATCTGCAGATTGCCGAAGGCGTACGAAATTTCCGAGCCGTGGAATGCGCCCGGCACGCGATTCTTTCCCGGCGGCACGTGGCGGAAGTAATAAAGATAGACCTTCGATTTTCCGGTTTTATTCTCCATGCGCGCCCACGTGCGCATCTCCCATCCGAAAATCTGATCGCGCATCGCGGCCGCCGCGGAGGTCCAGGCTTCGCCATCGGTGGTGAACGGATAAATCTTGAAAAACTCTTCCGCCTGCGCGCCGAACTTCTTTTCGGACGCCGCGTGGAACGTCGCAGCCTTGGTTGTCGGCGGCGTAAACATCGTTCCTTCATCGTTGTTGGAACCGATCAGCAGCGGAACATCGGACTGTTTGCCTTGCGAAAAAATCGTGTAAACGTCGCCCGGCAGGAACCAGCCGTCGACGTTGGCCGCGGTCTGGAAGCCGGCGATGCTCTGCAGTTCCTGTGCGGACTTGGAACGAAGCGCCGCGATGGTCGCGCCGCCGGTCAGCTTCACGTCGGCCTGCTCGAGATCGGAAAGCTTGCGCCCCGGCGCGAACTCGCCGCCGCTTTCGCCGATCACGCGCTCGAAAAGTCCTTTCGCGAGCGGCGACGCCATCAGGTAATTCACGCTCCACGACCCCGCGGATTCGCCGAAAATCGTCACACGCTTCGGATCGCCGCCAAACGCCGCAATATTTTTCTGAACCCATTCGAGCGCCGCGATCTGATCGAGAAATCCATAATTGCCCGACGAATTACGGTCCGATTCCCTGGTCAGCTCCGGATGCGCGAAAAATCCGAAGATCCCGAGGCGGTAATTTATGGTGACGACGACAACGCCTTTCTTCGACAGCGCCTCGCCGTCGTACAGCGACCCGGCTCCGCTGGTAAGCGCGCCGCCGTGGATCCAGACCATGACGGGACGGCGATCCTTTGCGGTCTTGGCCGCCGTGTAGACGTTGAGGTACAGGCAATCTTCGCTCGACTCAGTGCCGCGTCCGCGCTGCATGCAGGTCGGCGAAAAATGATCCGCCGCCTTGGCGCCTTCCCACGGCGCGGGGGCCTTGGGAGCCTTCCAGCGCAGCTCGCCGGTGGGCGCGGCGGCGAAGGGAATTCCCTTGAACACGCGTACGCTCGCATCGTTGCCCGCAACCCCGGTGACTTGCCCCTGTTCCACATGGAGCGGTTCGGGGATCGCGGCGAAAACGGCAAGCGAAGCCGTCAGCAGCAGAAGTGGACGCATGAACCGATCATACACTTTACTGTTTATCCGTTCACGCGCCGATTTCGACGGAGCGGCGTTCCACCGGTTCGACCGGATAGCCGCGATCGCGCCAGGCGTCGTATCCGCCTTCGAGCGGACGGACGCGCGTGATTCCTATTTTGTGAAGTTCGAGCGCCGCCCGGGCGCTGGTGGCTTCGTTGGGTCAGGTGCAGTAAAGAATCACGTCCCGATCGCGCGGAATTTTTTCGCGATGCAGAGCCAGTTCCTTGCGATCGAACCACAGCGCCCCGGGAAGCTTCATTCCGTCGAACTCGAGCTCGGTCGAGGAACGCAGATCGACAATGACGACTTCCTCCATCCGCGCCATCACCTCTTCCGGAGTGATCCGCGCGACGCGCAGCTTGCGAAGAAAGCGCCGCCGCTGCCAGTACTTCGCGCCGATCCACAGCGCGACCGCAGCGCCGATCAAAACGCTCAGCCATCCGCCGAGCCTCGCCGCAAGCTCGCCGACGTCTTCGAGCTGGGCGCGGAAAGCGAACCCGATCGCCATGATCGACCCGCCCCAGATCAGCGTACCCGCCGCGTCCGCGCTCACGAATTTCCACAGCGGCATCCGCGAGAAACCGGACATCGGCGTCGCGATCGTGCTCAGGCCAGGCACGAACTTCGCGACCACCAGCGCCCACGCGCCCAGCCGCTTAAACCAATACCGCGTGGAACTGACGCATGAATCGGGCTCGATCGAGATGCGGCATACCAGCTTGAGGACGGAATGTCCTTTGATGCGGCCGATGGCGTACCAGGCGCAATCGGCTGCGAGCGCCGAAAACAGCACCACTGCCAGCGCCTGGGAGAAGCTGTACGGCGGGTCCGCGGTAAGCGCGCCCATCGCCAGCAGCACCGGCAGTGCCGGAATCGGCATCCCCAGTTGTTCCAGCAGGACCCATCCGCCGAGCACCCAGTAGCCGTGCTTGAGCAGGAACTCCAGGGGGGCGTGCATGTCCTATTCAAACACAGCAGATCAGCCTTTGCGCACCAACTCGACTTCGATGGTGATGTGGATATCCTCACCCACCAGGACGCCGCCGGCTTCGAGCGCCATATTCCAGGTCAATCCAAAATCCTTGCGGCTGATCGTAGTGGAGGCGGTTGCGCCGCGGCGTGCGCCGCCCCAGGGATCCTTCGCTTCGGGGGTCACTGCGTCCACCAGCAGCTTCACCTCGCGCGTGACGCCGTGGATCGTCAGGTCGCCGCTAACCTGGTAGGCGTCCTTTCCGTCGGGGACGATTTTTTTCGACACGAAGGTGATGGACGGGTACTTGGCGACGTCGAGGAAATCGGCGCTCTTGAGATGCTCGTCGCGCTGCGGCTCGCGTGTGCTGAGGCTGGAGGCGTCGATGGCGACGTCGATCGACGATGCCGCGGGGTTCGCCGGATCGAACGCCACTTTGCCCGAGACTTTGCTGAATTCGCCCCTGACATTGGCGATCATCATGTGGCGCACTTTGAACTGCGCGCCGGAATGCGCGGGATCGATTTCGTACTGCGCGATGGCAGCGGCTTGTGATGTGGTGCTCATTGTTCAGATTCTCCTGATCACGATATTCGTTGGCACGACTATTTGGGCTTAAACTACGATTCGCCGCCGCGCGCCTCTTCCAGCAGGCCGATCAACGTTTTCAGCCGCGAAGCGTTCATGTGTCCCAAGGTTTGGTCGATCAACTGCATAACTGGATGATCCAGGTCGGCTAAAAGTTTCAGTCCTTTCGGCGTGATCCGGGCCAGAATCACCCGGCGATCCTCCTTCAAGCGCCCGCGCTGGGCGAGTCCGGCGCGCTCCAGGCGGTCCATCAGGCGCGTGATGTCGGGGTCCCTGGCGATCAGCCGCGAGCCGATTTCACCGCTCGCGATGCCCGCCTTTCCGGCTCCGCGGAGGATTCGCAGCACGTTGTACTGCGTCTGCGAAACCCCGTGAGATTTGAGCAGCCGCTGGAGATCCTGCGAAACGGCGTCGGCAGTGCGCCAGATATTGAGCAAGGTTTCCTCGCGCAAATTGGCGAACGGCTTGGATTGTTTGATTTCCCGGCGGAGCGTGTCCATCGGTACGAATGTAACATCGCGCGGATACGCCAACGACGGAGGGAGCGATGGGCATGTAGTTGTCGCGTATCGTCATGCGGTCAAACGCCGAAATCTCGTCCTGGCTGTATAGTAGAGCTTGGGAATGAGGCCGAACGTCGTCGCCGGCGCGTCGCTGCCCGAGGTGCACTCGAGCGTTACGACCACCCGCGCGACGTTCTTCCGCCGGTTGCTTGCCTTCGGCGGGCCTGCCTACCTGGTCAGCGTCGGTTACATGGATCCGGGGAACTGGGCCACCGATCTCGCCGGCGGCTCCACCTTCGGGTATCGACTGCTTTGGGTGCTGGTCTTATCGAACCTGATGGCGATCCTGCTGCAGACGCTTGCGGCGCGGCTCGGCATCGTTTCGGGACGCGACCTGGCGCAGGCGTGCCGCGAGTCGTATCCGCGGGTGGTTTGCAACGCGCTGTGGGTGCTGTGCGAAGTCGCGATCGCAGCGTGCGACCTGGCCGAGGTTTTAGGCGCGGCGATCGCGCTGCGGCTGCTGTTCGGATTGCCCCTGCTGGTGGGCGTGCTCGCCACCGCGCTCGATACGATTCTGGTTTTGTGGCTTTCGCGCTACGGCATCCGGCTGATCGAAGCGATGATCCTCAGCCTGATCGCGGTGATCACGGGGTGCTTCATCGTCGAGCTGTTTTTCGCGCGTCCCGACGCGCACGAGATTTTCTCAGGCCTGGTGCCGCGGCTGAGCGGGCAAAGCCTGTATATCGCCGTGGGCATCATCGGAGCGACGGTGATGCCGCACAACTTCTATCTGCACTCCGCGCTGGTGCAGACGCGCAGGATCGGCAGGACGTCCCAGGATAAACGCCAGGCGTGCTTCTTCAACATGGTGGATTCGTTCATCGCGCTGAATGGCGCGCTGATCGTCAACGGCGCGATCCTGGTGCTGGCCGCCGCGGTCTTTTTCAATCAGCACGTGGTGGTTACCGAAATCGAGCAGGCGCATGAGCTGCTTTCTCCGCTGCTCGGCTCGACGCTCGCGAGCGTGCTGTTCGCCGTCGCGCTGCTGGCCAGCGGCCAATCCTCGACGCTCACCGGAACCTACGCGGGCCAGATCGTGATGGAAGGATTCTTGAACCTCCGCATGGTGGCATGGCTGCGACGGCTGATCACGCGGGCGCTGGCGATCATTCCCGCGGTTCTGACCATCGTCCTCGCCGGCGAAAGAAGCACCCTGAGCCTGATCCTGGTGAGCCAGGTGGTGCTCAGCATGCAGCTTCCTTTCGCGGTGATTCCGCTGATCCGCTTCACCAGCGATCGGCGCCGCATGGGCGAGTTCGCAAACCGCCGGTGGGTGAAGATTTTCGCCTGGATCTGCGCCACGATCATTCTGGCCTTGAATTTCTGGCTGGCCTACGACGTCGCGGGTGCGTGGGTGCTGGCCGCGCCGTGGCGCATCGCGATGATGGTCCCGGTGATCACCGCGCTCGGCGTGCTGCTGGTGTGGATCACGTTCTTCGGCATGCGCGCTCCCGCCGGAACCGGCGCACGCGCGGCGGTGGCGGAGAATCTGCCGGAACCGGTTTACCGCCGCATCCTCGTTCCACTCGATCACAGCGATAAGGACCGCGCCGCCATTGCGCACGCGGCTGCCATGGCGAGGCTGCACGGAGCGACGCTGCATCTGCTGCACGTCGAAGAAGGAGTCACCAGCCAGTTTTTCGGCGCGCTATCGTCCACGGCCGAGATTCATGCGGGCGAGGAGTATTTCCAGAGCATCGTCGAAACACTCGCCCAGGACGGAATCCACGCGGAGCTGACCGTGGCGCACGGCCGCAGTCCAAGGATCGAAATCGTGCGTCTGGCGCGCGAAATTCGTCCCGACCTGATCGTGATGGGCGCGCACGGTCATCGCGGCCTGAAGGATTTGATCTTCGGCACCACCATCAACGCCGTGCGACATGAAGTGTCGGCGCCGGTCCTGGTGGTCGGCGATCACAAATAGCGGCGAAGTTTATTTCGTCCCGCGCGCGACCTTGGGAGTTTTCTGGGGCGTCACGTCCTGCGCGGTGGGCATTTTCGACACATCCCAGCCTCCGCCCAGCGCCTGAATCAATCCGACGCTTGCCTGCATTCGGCGCGTCTGCAACGACACCGCGGTGCGTTCGTTCACCAAAGCCGCCGCCTGCGCTGTGATCACTTCGAGATACGTCGTGATTCCACCTTGGTAGCGATTCTGCGCCAACTGTAGCGACCGTTCCGCGTAGGTCACCGCCGCCGCCTGCTGCCGCGATTCTTCTTCCAGATAATGCAGCGCCGCCAGGTTGTCCTCGACGTTCTGGAATGCGTTCAGCACGCTTTGGCGATAATTGGCGACCGTAACGTCGTAGCTCGCTTCCGTCTCCTCGAGCAGTCCGCGGCGTCGTCCGCGATCCCAGATCAATTGCGATGCTGACGGACCCAGTGACCAGAAACGGCTGGGCCAGTTGAACAGATTCGTCAGGCTGCTGCCTTCGAGTCCGCCGCTCGCGCCCAGCGTGATGGTCGGGTAGTAGTTGGAAATCGCCACGCCGATATCCGCGTTCGCGGCCGCGACCCGGCGCTCGTTCGCCGCGATGTCGGGACGGCGTTCCAAAATCTGCGACGGAACGACGCCCGGAATCGGCGGCGGCAGTGCCGTCAACGGCCGGAACGGAATCGAGAATTGTGAGGGAGGTTTTCCCAGCAGCACCGCGATCGCATGCTCGAACTGCTGGCGCGCGACGATGGTATCGGTCGACTCCGCGCGCGTCTGCTCGAGCTGCGTCTGCGCCTGCGCGACGTCCACCTGCGATGCGACGCCCTGGTTGTACCGATTGACCGTCAACTGCACGGCCTGCTGATAGGCCGCGACGTTGTCGTCCAAAAGCTTTTTCTGTGCGTCCAGCCCGAGAAGCTGAAAATAATCGAGCGCAACTTCGGTTTCAATGAGCAGACGCAGATTCGCCAGATCGGCCGCCGTGGCTTGCGCCGTCGCGGTGCTCGCTTCAATCGACCGGCGGATCGCGCCGAACACATCCGGCTCCCACGTCGCGCTGACGCTCGGAAACGTCAGCAGCGCGCTCTGCGACGCCGCGCCGCGGCCCAGGCTGCCCGACGATCCGCTGCCCAGAACGCTGGTCCCGCCGGAAACGGTCGGATACAGACCCGATCGCGCCACGCGAATCGCCGCGCGCGCGCCACGCAATTGCGCTTCCTGCGCCGCGATGTTCTGGTTGTTGATGTCGATCTGCTCTTCCAGCGCATTCAACGCGGGATCGCCGAAAATTTCCCACCACTGGCCGCCGTGCATGTCGTCGCGAGGCTCACCCTGCTTCCAGCCCGGAGCTTCCTTGAACTCCGGCGGCATCGGCTCTTTGAACGAATCGGGCACCGTCGCGGTGGGCTTGACGTAATTCGGCCCAACGACGCACCCCGTTGTGAAAATCGCCACCAGGACAGGTGCAACAAGAAGCGCGCGCTTCATGCGGACGTCCCCTCCTGCGGCGCCGACTCCTTTTCAAACCACGGCTCGATATACTCCGGACAATTAATCAGCTGAATATCCTCCCGCATCTGCGCCGCCAGGAACTGCAGGCTCGGCCGGTCCACCAGCGTCACCTCGCTCATGTCGATGATGATCTGTTTCTGCATCCGCCGCGCCTTCTCGATGGCGCGGCGCAGCTCGCCCAGGCAGCCTCCGCTGCATTTTCCGGCGAGACTCAGCGTCACCGGACCGGCTGGATCGATTTGCGCGAATTTCACCATTTCTACGATGCTTCCGCCGGCCGTTTCGATCCGCCCATCCGCTTCGCCATCCGATCGAACGCCAGATAAATCACGGGTGTCGTGTACAAAGTCAGCAATTGACTGAAAATCAGTCCGCCGATAATCGCGATGCCCAGCGGACGCCGCAGTTCCGATCCCGTGCCGGTTCCGAGCGCCAGTGGAATGCCGCCGCCCATCGCCGCCAGCGTCGTCATCAGAATCGGGCGGAAGCGCAGCAGGCAGGCCTGATAAATCGCTTCCGGCGCCGGCTTGCCTTCCTTGCGCTCGGCTTCGAGCGCGAAGTCGATCATCATGATCGCGTTCTTTTCCACAATGCCGATCAGCAGCACGATCCCGATCAGCGCAATGACCGAAAAATCCGTCTTGCAGATCATCAGCGCCAGCAGCGCGCCCACGCCCGCCGACGGCAGCGTCGAAAGAATCGTGATCGGATGGATGTAGCTTTCATACAGCACGCCCAGGACAATGTAGACGGTGACCAGAGCCGCAAGAATCAGTATCGGCTCATTCGAAAGCGACGAGAGAAACGCCGCCGCCGTGCCCTGGAACGTCGCCTGCAAACTCGCCGGCATTTGCAGCTCTTCTTTCACTTTGTCGATCGCGTTCACCGCGTCGCCCAGCGACGCGCCCGGCGCCAGATTGAACGACGCCGTCACCACCGGAAACTGTCCCTGATGATTCACCACCAGCGGCGCCGTCCCCGGATGCATTTCGGTGAATGCGCTCAGCGGAACTTCCCCGCCCTGCTGCGACCGGATTTAAATATTTTTCAGCTCGCCCGGATTCTGCTGCAGCTCCGGCTTCAGCTCCAGCACCACCCGGTACTGATTGAGCTGCGTGAACATGATCGAGATCTGCCGCTGCCCGTAGGCGTCGTACAGCGTGTCGTCGATCAACTGCGGCGTAATGCCGAAGCGAGACGCCGTGTTGCGGTCGATCACCAGGTGCGCCTGCAGCCCGCCGTTCAACTGATCGCTGGCGACGTCGCGCAGCACCGGGATCTGCTGCAGCTTGTCCAGAAATTTCGGGACCCATTCGGCCAGCTCTTTCGCGTCGGCGTCTTCGAGACTGTATTGAAATTGGGTGCGGCTGACGCGATCTTCCACCGTCAGGTCCTGCACCGGCTGCATGAACAGCGTGATGCCGTCGATCTTCGCCAGCTCCGGTTGCAGCCGGCGGATCACGTCGCTCGCGCTGATCTTGCGCTCGTCGCCTGTGGAAGAACTCCCGAGCGGCTTCAGGTTGATCTGAATGCGTCCGCTGTTGAGCGTGGTATTGGTTCCGTCGATCCCGATGAAGCTCGAAAGACTCTCCACCGCGGGATCCTCCAGAATCACCTTGGCCAGAGCCTGCTGCCGCTGCGACATCGACGGGAATGAAATGGTCTGCGGAGCTTCGGAAACACCGAGAATCACGCCCGTATCCTGCACCGGGAAAAATCCCTTGGGGATGATGAGGAACAGATAAATGGTTGCCGCCAGCGTCCCCGCCGCCACCACCAGGGTCGCCGGCTGATGCCGCAACACCACTTCGAGCGTCCGTCCGTAGAACGAAATGATTCCCTGAAAAACTTTTTCGGAAAAATGATACAGACGCCCTTGTTCGTGCTCGGGCTTGTGTTTCAGAAGACGCGCGCACATCATCGGCGTCAGCGTCAGCGACACCATCGCCGAAATCAGAATCGTCACCGCCAGCGTAATCGCGAATTCGCGGAACAGGCGGCCGACAATATCGCCCATGAACAGCAGCGGGATCAGCACCGCGATCAGCGAAACGGTCAACGACAGAATCGTGAACCCGATCTGTTCCGACCCGCGCAGCGCGGCCTGCATCGGCGGTTCGCCCTCTTCGATGTAGCGCGCGATATTCTCGATCATCACAATCGCGTCGTCGACGACGAAGCCGGTCGAAATCGTCAGCGCCATCAGCGTGAGGTTGTTCAAGCTGTAGCCCAAGACGTACATCACGCCGAACGTGCCCACCAGCGACAGCGGCACCGCGACCGACGGAATGATCGTCGCCGCCAGCGTCCGCAGGAACATGAAGATTACCATGACGACCAGCCCGATCGTCAGGATCAACTCGAATTGCACGTCCTCCACCGACGCGCGAATCGTAATCGTGCGGTCCGTCAGAATATGAACTTTGATCGAGCTGGGCAACGACGCCTGCAGGCTGGGCAGCAGCTTCTTGACGCGGTCCACCACTTCGATGATGTTCGCGCCCGGCTGACGCTGAATATTCACGATGACAGCCGGATCCGAATTCATCCACGCGGCCAGCCGCACGTTTTCGGCGTCGTCCACCACCGTCGCGACATCGGACAGGGTCACCGGAGCCCCATTGCGATACGCGACCACCAGCGGCTTGTAGTCCTGGCTGGTGAGAAGCTGGTCGTTCGCCCCGATCGTGTACGAATTGCGCAGGCCGTCGAAATTTCCCTTGGCCTGATTCACGTTCGCCGCCGCGATCGCGTTGCGCAGATCCTCCAGATTCAGATGCACCGACGACAACAGCATCGGGTTCGCCTGAATCCGCACCGCCGGCTTCTGTCCGCCGCTGATCGAAACAAGTCCCACGCCCGGCAACTGCGAAATTTTCTGCGCAAAGCGCGTGTCGGCGAAGTCTTCCACCTTCGACAGCGCCATGGTCTCCGACGTCAGCGCCAGGGTAATGATCGGCGCATCCGCCGGATTCGTCTTCGAATAAATCGGCGGATTCGGCAGATCGCGGGGAAGAAAAGTTCCCGCAGCGTTGATCGCCGCCTGCACCTGCTGCTCGGCGACGTCGATATTCAATTCCAGCGTGAACTGCAGCGTGATCACCGACGCGCCGGTCGAACTGGTCGACGTCATCTGGTTCAATCCGGGCACCTGCCCGAACTGCTTTTCAAGCGGCGCCGTGACCGAGGACGCCATCACATCCGGGCTCGCGCCGGGATAGAACGTGACCACCTGGATCGTCGGGTAGTCCACCTGCGGCAGCGCCGAAACCGGCA
>JAIQFJ010000080.1 GCA_020073325.1 Terriglobia bacterium
TGGAGCGGATGCGCCGGAAACCCGGCCGCGATATAGTCCCGCACCAGCAGCGCGGAGACCGCATGTCCAGCCTCGTCCGGATGCCCCGAAAGATCGCAGCCGTAAGCGCCGCTGTGCCACTGCAACCCGGCCGCGATGAAAGCCAAAATCGCCCAGGCCGCCCATCGTGTGGCATTCCGGTACCCGTTCTGAGCTTGGGGTATGGTGATGGACAACCTTATCATCGTAGCTCAGCCGTCGCGATCCTCCCCGGTCGTGTCCTTAGTGTTGTGTCCGAACTTCGCCCCGCGGTACCATATGCCAAGGCGCGCCGTGGCCGTGACCCGCGGTTGAGCCGTCGGAGTCTCCTGCGCTTCAGCACGAATCGCCCATCGAATTATGGTTCCATCTGCTAACGAAAATCCGCGCGTCGCCGTGCTCGGACTGGGATACGTCGGATGCGTGACCGCCGCGTGCCTCGCCGGTACCGGGCATATGGTCTGCGGCGCGGACCGGGACGAGCATAAAGTTTCGAGCGTTCTCCGCGGTGTCGCTCCTTTTTATGAACCCGGCCTCGAGGAATTGGTGCGCGACAACGCAGCCGCCGGGCTCCTCACGGCGACCACCTCCACCACGGACGCGATTCGCGATGCCGATGTCGCCCTGATTTGCGTGGGCACGCCGTCGGAGCGCAACGGAAATCTCGGCCTGGATCAATTGCGCCGCGTCACGGAAGATATCGCCGCGGCTTCGCGGGGCCGGACGCGCCCGCTGGTGGTCGCGGTCCGTAGCACCGTGTTTCCCGGCACTTGCGAACAGGTCGTCATGCCGGTCTTCGCCGGAATCGATTCCATCCGCGTCGTCGCGAATCCCGAGTTTCTGCGCGAAGGCGTGGCCGTCCGCGACTTCAAGGAAGCCGCCCTCGTCGTCGTCGGCGGCGACGATCCCGACGCCCGCGAGCGCGTCGCATCGCTCTATCGCAGCGTTCCCACCAAGCCCTGCCTGGTCGCGCTGCGCACCGCGGAGATGATCAAGTACGCCTGCAACGCGTTTCATGCCGTAAAGATCAGCTTCGCCAACGAAATCGGCGCGCTGGCCGAACTGCTGGGCGTCGTTCCGGAAGAAGTGATGGAAACGCTTTGCACCGACGACAAGCTGAATACCTCGGGGGCGTATCTCAAACCCGGATTCGCGTTCGGCGGATCGTGTCTTCCCAAGGACCTGCGGGCGCTGCGCTACCGCGCGGCCCGGCTCGATCTGAAGCTTCCCATGCTCGAATCCGTCCTTTCGGCCAATGAAGAGCACCTGCACCGCGCGACGCAGGCGGTCCTCGACCTGGGATCCTCGCGCATCGGCATCGTCGGCCTGGCATTCAAGGAAAATACAGACGATCTGCGCGAAAGCCCCGTGGTCACCATGCTCGAACACCTGATCGGCAAGGGCCGCGACCTGCGCGTCTTCGATCCGCATATCCAGATGGAGAAAATCTACGGGTCAAATCGCGACTACATCTTGAATGCGATCCCGCATATCGGCCGCCTGCTGACCGGAAATTTCGATGAACTCGCCGCCTGGGCGGACCATCTGGTCGTCACGCAGCGCCCTTCCGCCGACCTCGCGGCGAAGATTCATGGGTCTAAAAAACCCGTGCTCGACGTCGCGCGCGGATTAAATTAAGCATAAAATTTTACTTTTTTCTCTGTACTTTTTGACTCCGCTGAGCGCGGAGGAGAGTATAATTCAGCAACCATGTCCGGCGATTGTGCCAAAAAAGTCATTTTGCTTGAATTCAATGAACTGACTCCACGGTTGATGGATCAGTTTATCGGCAAAGGCGTTTTGCCGAATTTTCAACGTTTTCGCGACGAATCGCGCGTCTTCGTTACCGACGCCGGGGAGGCTCAGGAAAACCTGGAGCCCTGGATTCAGTGGGTCACGATACACAGCGGATTGTCCTGTGCCGAGCACGGCGTTTTTCATCTGAATGAAGCGCAAAAATTAACAAAACCCTGTCTTTGGGACTTGGCTTCGGCGGCGGGCGGCAAGGTCTGGATCTGCGGAAGCATGAATGTCCGGTTCGACACTCCGATCAACGGGCGAATTCTCCCGGATCCGTGGTCTTCGGCCGATGCGTACCCGCGCGAACTGAACTCGTTTTTCCAGTTTGTACGCAAGCAGGTTCAGGAGCACAGTAACGATCGTGCTCCGCTGTCGCTCGGCGAAGCGGCCCGATTTGTCGCTTTTCTGCTCTCCCATGGACTGGCATTTAGTACCATTACGTCCATTATTCAGCAGATCCTCGACGAACGAAGGACAAATGTGCGCTGGAAGCGCGCGACCCTGCTCGACCGCATGCAGTGGGATTTGTTCAAACATTATTTCCGCAAAGACCGGCCCGCGTTTTCGACGTTTTTTGTCAACAGCACCGCTCATTTTCAGCATTGCTACTGGCGCAATTTCGAGCCGGAGCATTTCTCGATCCAGCCGTCGCCTGAGGAGCAGCAATCGCTGCAGGATGCCATCGCCTTCGGCTACCGGGAGATGGACCGGATCGTGGGCGAAGCGCTCGAGTTATGCGGAGACGATAGCGTTCTGATGCTCGCCACCGGACTGGGCCAGCAGCCCTATCTCAAAATGGAGGAGACCGGCGGAAAATTGCTCTATCGCCCGCACGATTTGAACGCTTTCGCGTCGACCTTCGGACTCACCGGCGTCACCCGGGCGACTCCCGTCATGGCCGAGCAGTTTTATCTCTACCATCAGTCTGAAGCCGATGCGGAGCGTTCATACGACTTGCTGAAGCAGCCGCGCCTCAACGGGGAGCCCTTGTTCGGCCACGTTGTTCGCGAAGGATGCGAGCTGCTTCTTGGCTGCGGCATCTTCCACGATGTTCAGCAAGACGCCGTGATCGAGTTTCCGGGGGGAAAGCAGATCCGCTTCTACGACGCTCTCTACCTCATCAAGGACAGCCTGAAAAGCGGTATGCATCACGGCGACGGAATTCTGTGGATTCGTTCGGCGGACCGGAAGCACTCGGAAACACAACGTGTGGGCCTGACGTCGGTCGCACCGACGATCCTGGAATTGCTCGGCATCGCAGCGCCCGGATTCATGCGCATGCCTGCGATTCCTCTCGACGGCCGAACCGAGGAGCCGTTCGCTCAGCCGGCGGCGGTCTGAAACGTCACTCGAGAGGCCCCGTCCGACGCATCCATTCGAGGGCGCGCTTTCTCGGCCACATCGCCACCACGCTCTTCAATTTGAGTTCGCCGCGTTCGTAAAGTTCGCGACGCTCCGAGTTGAATTTGAGGAATCCCGAGGACAGCGGCGCCGGGCCCAGGTTGGTGATCAGCCGTCCGCCCAATTCCAGATAGGGCTCATTCAGCGGTTTCAGATACGGATAGAGTTCGAAAGCGGCCGGATCGTGCAGCCAGGTGGCGCACATGATCCCTTTCATTTCCGGCTGCAGCTCGAGCGCCTGCGCCATTCGGTAATACGCCCGGCGAACCTCTTTTTCGATCACCAGCGTCCGGTTCCGCGGCGGATGCGCGATGTGGACGTAGAAGGCCGGTTTGAGTCCGCCGAACTCGGCAAAGACGAATCGCAGAACGCGCGGGAGGTCGAGTCGCGGCATCTGCAGAAACCACGATCGCGGCATGCCGGAGACCACCCAATCGATCGGACCGGCCGGGAACCTGCGCAGCGTCGCGATCTTGCATGCGGCGACAAACGGATCGTTCTCTTCGGCATCGATGGACAGGGAAATCGAACCGGAAGCCTGGCCGAAGCTTGCGTGCTGTTTGCGAATCAGCTCGCGAACGGATACGGGGACCCGCAGCGCTTCAATCGCGCGCGCGGATTCCCGCGCAGCCGCGACCAGCAGCACGCGTTCGACGTGGTCGGCATCACAAGCAATCCCGGCTGCTTGCAGGGCCGCCTTCAACTCCCGGACGGGGCGCTGCGATTCCGCCGATTCCGCAACAGACGCAATGATTTGCGCGCATTCGGCGTGCGATTTTCCCAGCCGTCCGAGTCCTTCCGCGATCGCTTCGAGCGCCGGGTTTTCCAAATCGCCATTGTATACTCAACACATGACTCGAATCGAGTTTCAGAATGCGGTGGAGGATCTCTTCAAGGTTCCGCATGGCTCGCTCAAGCCATCCGACAGCCGCGATACGGTGGAAGGCTGGGAGTCGTTCACCGACGTGGATTTGTTGAATCTCATTGAAAAAGAATTCGGAATCGAAGCGGAGTCTGAAATTCTGGAGCGGGAAACGTTCGGGGACCTGCTGAAACTGCTGGAATCGCGCGGGGCGTTTGGCGGCGAAAGTGCCGCTTCCGGAAGTTAGCGCAAATACGTTTCGAAAATGCGGCCGAGCGCGGCCGAATTTTTACGCAAATCGAATCGATCGAGCACGCGCCGCCGTCCCGCCTGCCCCAGCTTGAGGCGCAGATCGGGATCCGACGCCAGCGCCGCGATCGCCGCGGCTAATCCCTCGACGTCCGACGGCGCCACCAGCAATCCGTCGACGCCGTCGCGGATCAGTTCCGGCGTCCCCGTGATGCGAGTGGACACGCAGGGAATTTCCATCGCCATCGCTTCCATCAGCACGCCCGGCACCCCTTCGGCAAAGCTCGGCAGGGCGAAGATGTCGGCCTGGCGATACAACGCGTCCAGCTTGTCCTGTGGCGTGAATCCGTGGAAAATGACGTGTTTCTGCAGATTTCTTGCCGCGGCTTCCTTTTCGAGCGAGGCACGGTCCGGGCCGCCGCCCACCAGATGCAGCAGCAGATTGGGATGTTCGCGCACCAGTTCCGCCATGGCCGCGATCAGAATATGCTGCGCCTTCACCGGCGCGAGCCTTCCCACGCACAGGATCTCGATCCGTTCCGGAGCGGCGCGGAACGGCCGCGCGGTGAACGTCTCCGGATCGACGCCCATGTAAACCACTTCGATCTTTTTCCAGTCCGCCACCTCCGACGACTTCATCACCTGGCTGCGGCTGTAATGACTGATGGCGCGCACGAACGTGCATGCGGCGACTTTTTCGCGAATCCAGAAACCGGCCGGATCGTTAAATTCGTCAGGCCCGTGAAACGAAATCGAAAGATCGGCGCCGAACGTTTTCTGAACCAGCAGCGCGACAGTGGAGGAATAATGCGTGTGCAGGTGCGTCAGTTCGTTTCGCCGCATCCATCGCCCCACGATGCAGGCTTGCGCGAAGTAGGCGAAATTCAAAAAGAGCTGCCGCGGCCTGGATCCTGCCAGGCGCATCGCATAATAGAAGCCCGCGAAAAATCCCGCCGGATTCGAAACCAGCGTCGCCGCCAGCGCAACCAGAGCCGCCGCGGCGCCGCCGGGATTCACGTAGAATGTCCGTCCTGCTTCGTCGCGTTCTTCCGCCGACAGTTGATCGAGCGGGCGGTCGGGAGCGCGAATCGAGGCGGTGAAAATTTCGAATTGCGCGCGCAACAGCCTCACTTCCCGCAGGATCACGGCGTGATTAATCGCGGGATGCTGCGCGATAAGACAGGCGAATCGAGGCTGCCGCAACCACCCAGCTTACAACACGTGCGCTCTCGATAGCGATCGCGCTATATTCGTAAAGCTGATGAAAACGCTGGTGACAGGCGGCGCCGGATGCATCGGATCCGATCTCGCCGCGGCGCTCCTCGAACGAGGCGATTCGGTGGTCGTCCTCGATAACCTGAGCAGCGGAAAGATCGAACACATCGCGCCGATGCGCGATCATCCGCGGTTCACCTTCCTCGAAACCGACCTGGAGAATTTCGATTCCGTCGCGTCCGCGATGCAAGGCGTCGAGATGGTCTATCACATGGCCGCGAATCCCGACGTGAAGTTCACCGAAGGCGACGCGACCGACAAGGATCTGCGGCAGAATCTGGTCTGCACCTATAACGTGCTCGAATCGATGCGCCGCTGCGGAGTGAGCCGGATCGCCTTTTCGTCGACGTCGGCGGTTTATGGAATTTCTCCGATCCAGCCGATTCCGGAAAGCGCGTTTTTCCCCGCGCCGATTTCCTTGTACGGAGCCACCAAACTCGGCTGCGAGTCGCTGATTTCCGCTTTTCAGAACTTGTTCGGATGGCGCGCTTGGATTTTTCGATTCGCGAACATCGTCGGCCCGAAAGTCCGCAAGAAAGGCCGCACCGTGATCGGCGATTTCATCACGCGGCTGCGCGAAAATCCCAAGCGCCTGACGATCCTCGGCGACGGCAAGCAGGCCAAGTCGTACCTGCTTTCGGAAGAATGCATCGGCGCGATGCTCTACATCGTGGATCACGCGCAGGAGCCGCTGAATATCTACAACCTCGGCTGCGGCGATTCACTTTCGGTGCTGCGCATCGCCGATATGGTGGTCGAAGCCATGGGCCTGAGCGGCGTCGAATACGACTTCACCGGCGGCGAAGGCGGCTGGCCGGGCGACGTGCCTCGTTTCCGCCTGGATCCGTCGAAATTAAACGCGCTTGGCTGGACGGCGAAGCGGAATTCGGAAGAGGCCGTCCGGATCGCGATTCAAACGACGCTGGCCGCGATGCCGGTGGCCGCACACGTGGACAACGCATGCAAGCCGTGATTCTGGCGGGTGGACTCGGGACTCGGCTGCGGCCGGTCACCGAGACCATCCCCAAACCGATGGTCACCGTGGCGGGCGTTCCGTATCTGGAGCATCAGCTCCGTTTGCTGGCCGAGCAGAAAATCCAGGATGTTCTGCTCCTCACCGGTTATCTAGGCGAGCAGATTGAAGAATATTTCGGCGACGGAGCGTCGCTCGGCCTGCGGCTTTTCTATTCGCGTGAGTTGTCGCCCATGGGAACCGGCGGGGCGATTCGAGACGCGCGCGAAAAACTGCACGACGCCTTTCTGGTCATTTACGGCGATTCCTATCTGCCGATCCAATACGGCGAGGCGTTCGACCGGCTGGCCGCGACCGGCGCCGACGGTCTGCTGGTGGTTTATGACAACCGTCTGGGCGACACGTCGGTGAAGAATAACGTCGACGTGGACGATCAACAATATGTGATCCGCTACGAAAAAGATTCGCCGGACCCGCTCCACTACGTCGAAGCAGGGGTGCTGGCGTTTCGCCGCTCGGTGCTCGATCTGATGCCGGCATCGGGAGTGGTCTCGCTCGAAAAGGAGATTTTTCCGAAATTGATCGCGCGGCGCAGCCTTGCGGCGCTGGTGACGCGGCAGCGATTCTACGACATCGGCACGCCGGAGCGGCTGGCGGCGATCGAGGCTCTGTTTCTGCCGGGACGGCGCGCATGATCATCACACGAACTCCGTTCCGGGTGAGCTTCGCCGGCGGCGGGTCGGACCTGGCCAGTTACTATCAGCACGGGCGCGGCGTGGTGCTTTCGACGGCGATCAACAAGTACATGTATATCGCCGTGAAGGAGCACTTCGAGCAGAACTTTCGCATCAGCTATTCGCGCACCGAAATTGTCGATTCCGTGGAGCAGATCGAGCATCCGATCGTGCGGGAATGCCTCGATTCGCTGGGGCTGCGCCGCGGCCTGGAGATCGTGTCGATGGCGGATCTGCCGGCGCGAACCGGGCTCGGCTCGTCGAGCAGTTTCACGGTCGGGTTGCTGCACGCGCTCTACGCGATGCAAGGCAAAGTCGCCACTCGCGAGCGGCTGGCGCGCGAGGCGTGCTGCATCGAGATCGAGCGGCTGCGCGAGCCGATCGGCAAACAGGATCAGTACATCGCGGCGTACGGCGGTCTTCAGTTCATCCAGTTCAATCCCGATTCCAGCGTGTACGTCGATCCGGTGATTCTTTCGCCCGAAGCGCGCCGGGAATTCAGCCGGCGGCTGTTGATTTTTTTTACGGGCGATACGCGCGACGCGCGCCAGGTGCTGGCGAAACAGCAGGCCTCGACGGCCGGGAAGCTCCCCGTGCTGCGGCGCATGTGCCAGATCGCGTCGGAAATGCGCGACGTGCTCACGTCGGGACGCGACTTGAATGTGTTCGGCGCGCTGCTGCACGAATCGTGGGAAGCGAAACGCTCGCTGACCGACTCGATCAGCAATTCGCGAATCGACGAATTGTACGAGCGCGGTATCCGCGCCGGCGCGCTCGGCGGAAAAGTGCTGGGTGCCGGAGGCGGCGGATTCCTGCTCTTCTTCTGCGAGCCGCACCATCAGCGCGCGTTGCGCGAGGAACTGGCCGAGCTGCGCGAGCTGACGTTTTCGCTCGATCCGGAAGGCAGCAAAGTCGTCCACGTCGGGAGCGAGCGGGATTGAGCCGCCGCTGCGTTTTTCTCGATCGCGACGGCGTCATCAACGAAAAGGCTGCTCCGCACGAATACATCCGCCAGTGGAGCGAGTTTCGATTTCTGCCCAACGTTTCGGACTGGATCCGGATCTTCAACGCGCTCGATTATCTGGTGATCGTCATCACGAATCAGCGCGGCATCGCGCGCGGAAAAATGACGCGGCAGGCCGTGGACGAAATTCATCGCAGGATGATCGAAGAACTGGACGAACACGGCGCGCGGGTCGACGATGTTTTCCTGTGCCCGCATGAAGAAGGCACCTGCGACTGTCGCAAACCGAAGCCCGGAATGCTGCTTCAGGCGCAGGCGAAGTGGGACATCGACTTCAGCGCGTCGCTGCTGATCGGCGATTCGGATGAGGACGAAGCGGTCGCGTCGGCCTGCGGCGTGCGTTTCCTGCGCGTCCGCGACGGCCGGATTATTTGATCACCACCGCAACCTGCTCGTCTCGCGCGGAGTAGCCGATGTAATCGAACAGGACCGAACGCGCGGCGACAAATTCCTCGAAGGCTTTGTATTCGCCCTGTTTCCAGCCGGGATAATTGAAATATTCGTCGAAGATGATCACGGTTCCCGGCCGGATCCGGGGAGCGAACAGGTCGAGAACGGTCTTGCAGGACGAGTACAAGTCCGAATCGATGTGCAGGTAGGCGGCGGGTTCGGGGTGCTCGGCCAGAAACGGCGGCACGGTTTTATCGAACCATCCCTTGATCAGCCGGACATTTTTCCGCACGGCGGGCAGGCCCTGAACTTTGAAGTGACCCGCCTTGACCTCGGCGCGCCAGTCCTCGGGCAAGCCCTCGAAGGAATCGAACCCGTAGATTTCGGCGCGCGGAAGCCGGTCGGCGATGTAGTTGATGCTCTCGCCTTGAAAAACTCCAAATTCGCAGACCAGGCCGGGAAAGGCGATCCGCTGGAGGGTCGCTTCGTACAACGCGAAACGATCCGGATACGGGGTCACCATCTCCATGTGTGCGGAAACGAAATCCGCCGTCTCCGCCAGCGCGCGGCGCTGCAGTTCGCGAGTGATGTCGTGCGTGTCCTGCTTATAGACGTATCCGGTCACTCGGTCGGCCAGATTCTTCACTCGGGATTTCCATCCGGAGTTCATGCGGAACGCCCCAGGCTAGGCATCGAAAAATCCTCCATCAATCGAAGATAAATTTCCTGCATCCGGCGGGCCGCATCGGCATTGGAGAAATTGCCGTGAATGAAGAGGCAGCCGGATGCGGCAAGGCGGCATCGCAGTTCGCCGTCGGCGATCACCCTGCGCAGCGCTTCGGCGAGCGCTGTCGCGTCCTCATTGGGGAACAGAAGGCCGGTTTCTCCATGGCGAATCAGTTCGGGATTTCCTCCCGTATCGGATGCGATTGCGCAGCAGCCGCACGCCATTGCTTCCATCAGTGAATTGGAAAACGCCTCGCTGCGCGAGGGAAGTACGAAGATGTCGATCGCGCTCAGCCGCTCCGGGACGTCCGCTGTCGCCGGTTCGAAGGAACACATCTCGGCGACACCCTTTTCGACGGCGCGCGCGCGGAGTTTTTCCAGCTCTGGTCCGCTGCCGACGATCCGCAGCCGAACATCCTTCGACGTATTGCGCGCGAGCGCGAAAGCGTCGATCAACACGCCCAGATTCTTTTCCGGCCGCAGTGCGCAAACGACGCCGACCGTCAGCGGATGATCCGCCGGCGTGCGCCGGAAGCGTTCGAGATCGATGCCGTTCGGACAGAATTTGAGTTTTTCGCGGGCGATGCCCTGGCTGATCAACTGGCGTTCAACAAACTTCGAGTTCACGACAATCGCGTGCGACAAGCGGTCGATCGCGGGCAAAACGCGCCGGTATCCCGCGGGAATCAGAATGCGCTCGGAGCGCTGGCTCGCGACGGCCAGAGCCTGCGTGGCGAGGCGCGCGATGGGGATCGCATAAACGCCCACCGCATAGTCCCACGTGTGCACGATCGCGATGCGGTGGCGATGGATGTAACGGGCGATGTCGCGCGCCCCGCGAACGGCTCCCATGGATCGATACGACATCACCGGCCATTGCGTCACGATCACGCCGTGATCGCGCAGTTCATCGCCGCGAACCCCGGCGGGGCGGAAGCAGCCGACGTGCGGCTCGAACAGGGAGCGGTCCAGCCCCTTGGCGGTTTCCGTCATCTGGCGCTCGCTCCCGCCGATGTGCAGTTCCCGCGCCATCAGCAGAATGGGAATTTTCGCGCTCAAGGCGCCCCCTCGGCTGGAATCCAGCGCGGAGGATCGCTGCGGTCCAGAGCTCCCGCGACACCGCCGGCGCGAAATTCTTCGGCAATCGTGCTTTCGTCGTAGTAGGACTTGAAGCGCGCTTCAGGAAAATAGTAGTGCACCATCGGCAGATCTTCGTGCGGTACCAGCAGCGCTTTTTCCGCGAAGCGATGATCGCGAAGAAATGCGAGCATCGCCTCGTCCCTGGTGTTCTGCCGCGGCAAATTGCTGCGCAGCGCGGGCCATCCGGTCGCGAGCATCAGCGCGGAAATCAGCACGAGCGCCGAAATGCGTGCGCGCGGACTCCATTCCGCGATCGCCATGCCGGCGCAAAACGCTCCGAACAAAACAAGCCCGGGCCAGAACGCCAGACTGTAGCGGGCCATTTCGGTTTTGACTGGAAAGACCGCAGCGGCTGCCGTCGCCGTGAAGATAGCCAGCGGGATCAGCACACGCAATTCGCGCCGTCGCGGGATGAAATAAACCGAACCGGCAGCCGCCAGAATCCACGGAACCGGCGATTGCACGATGCGCAGCCACCACGTCTCGCCCAAAGTCGCGCCGGGACCCCACGCGTCGCGAACGGCAACGGCCAGGTACGCCATGAACAGATACGCTTTGACGAACGACAATTTGAAGATCGCGCCCGGCCAGATCACCAGAATCGGCGCAAGGAACGCGGCCGCGGATTTCATCACGAACGAGAAGTCCGGCTTGAGAACTTTGCGCATCAGGTGGCCGCAGATCAGCAGCGTCAGGATCGGCGCGAACGCGATTTCGAGCGTGCAGAACGAGACCGCGCAGACCGCGACCGCGGCATACCAAGATCCCCGCAGTGGTCCGGCTCCGGTGAACATGCGCGCGAGCAGCAGCATTTCGGCGGCGCCGCACAGCGCGAAGAACTGGTGCGGTGCGAGTTCCGTGCTTCTCACCACCGGATAGCTCCACAGGTACATCACGGTTGCCAGAACCGCCGCACATTGTCCCGCGGCTCCCGGCAGAATCCAAATCGCGCCGGCGTACATCAGCAGCGCCGCGACGATCGGGAAGAAGAAGTTGAACTCGCGGAGCGCGCGCTCATCCGATGCGAATCCGCGAACCATGTAGAGCCAATCGGAGTAGACTGGTCCGTGCCAGTGGCGATAGAAGAGAACGTCGCCGCTTTCGCGGATCCTCTCCGACAGATTTCTTCTCGATCCCGAGCCTTTACTCCGATCGAGTCCGAGTTTCAGAAATTCCGGCAGCGTCTGGCTGGGAATATCCGCCGCGTTGGCGAACCAGCCTTGGCCCGCTGCGTACATATAGTCCGGTTCGTCGTACGTAAACGGGCCGAAGATGACGGTTGCGCGCGACAGATAGAACATACCCGCGACGGCGGCCGCCAAAACGAGCACGTGTCTCATGCGACCAGCAGCCGTTCGAACTGGAGCGAGACCGCTTCCCAGGAAAATTGCGCCGCCACCAGATCGCGCGCCTGCTGAGCCATTTTGGCCGCCGCCGCGGGATCCGACAGCACTTTCAGGCAGGCTTCGGCGAACGCGCCGGGATCGTCGGCAATCAGAATGTGCGTTCCCGGCTCGACCGGCAGGCCCTCCGCGCCGACCGATGTGGACACCACCGGAATCCCGGCGGCCATCGACTCGAAAATTTTCAGACGCGTGCCACCGCCGATCCGCAGCGGAACGATGGAGAGCGCCGATCCCCAGAAATAGGGCCGGATGTCGGGAACGGTTCCGGTCACATGGATGCGTGCGTCGCGCTCCGCCATGGCGAGAAGCGCCGCCGGCGGCTTGCGTCCCGCAAAGACTACGGAGCAGTCCGGTTTTTTCTTGCGGATGATCGGCAGGATTTCGCGGACGAACCACTCCGCGCCATCGATGTTCGGCATCCAGTCCATGGAGCCGACAAAAACAAGATCGGCCGTTCGTGCAACGGGCGCCGCGGCTGTGAAATAGTCCACATCGACACCAGTGGCGACGGCATCCACGCGGCGGGGCTGATACTGTTTCCGCATCAGCTCCGCGTCCAGTTCCGATACGGCGACGACGTTCTTGACGCGCTTGCACACGTCGCTTTCAAACGCGGCCATCCGCTGCGCCTGAAGCTGGAAATACCAGCGATGCGCGGGCGTCGCGGCATTTTCGACGTGCCGTCGCCAGATCACCGCCTCCACGTTGTGCTGGAATAAAACGCAGGAGCCGGGGTCGGGAAGATTCGCGGCGGGGAACAGAAAATCGCACACAATCGCGTCGAATTTTTCATCGCGCGAAAGAGTTTCGATTTCCTTCTTCATCGCATCGGAGCAATACCGGCTGACGGCGACCGGCAGGGGCGACACCAGTCCTTTCAGCAATTGTCCGGCAAATGCAGCCGTGTTCTTTTCCGGCACGCGATGCTCGATCGGATAAGCGCGGGTGCAGTATTCGGCGCTGCGCGAAACATCGCCGCGATTCAGCGCGACGTAGTGGATTTCATGCCGCACGTGCATTCGCTTCAGCATTTCCAGCGTGCGGATCTGGCCGCCGCGATCGGGCGGATGCAGAAAATCCGCTTTTACCCACATTAATTTCATGAGCGGCTGGAGAAAGACGGCGCCAGGACCGGCGAGAAGTCGGATTTTCTCAGGAACACGTCGCCCCACATCTGCAGGTTCAGCAGCCGCCAGATGCGATCGGTCGCGTCGATGGTGCCGGCGCGGTGCAGTTCGATCAGGCGGCCAACCTCATCTTGATCGATGTAGGAAGCGAGCAAGCCGTCGGACCGGCGAAGCGAACCGAGCAGCGGTTCCGCGGCCGGCTCCATCAGCCACTGGCGCAGCGGCGTGGGGAACCCCATCTTCTTGCGATGGACGATTTCGGCGGGAAGCAGATCCTCCACGGCCTTTTTTAAAACGTATTTTTGCGTTTTGCCGCGGATCTTCAATCCGGCGGGGACGGTCATCGCAAATTCCAGGAACTGATGATCGAGGAACGGCACGCGGCTCTCGATCGAGCACGCCATGCTCATGCGGTCCTGTTTCATCAGCAGTTGAACCAGGTAAGTTTTCTGATCCGCGTACAACATGCGCGGCAGCAGCGGCGCACCCGGGCGCGCATTCCAATACGCCATATAGTGGTCGTACAACGAAGCGGCGCTTCCGTCCAGCAGGCGCTCCAGTTCGGGCTGCGAAAACGCGCAATAAAAATTGTCGAGAAACCGCGACTCGATTCGCGCGTCGCGGCCCACGAACGTATGCGCAATCTTGCGGCGCAGGGAAGCCCTCAGCAGCTTCGTTGTGGCGATTCCATTGCGGATCGAAGCGCGCAAGCCTCCAGGCAGCAGATCGTACGCCCGGGCATATTTCGTGTTCAGGATATTCCAGCGATAACGCTCGTAGCCGCCGAACAACTCGTCGCTGCCTTCGCCCGTCAGCACCACCTTCACATGTTCGGCGGCGAGCTTGGAGACGAAATAGAGCGACACGCTCGAAGGCCAGGTGATCGGATGGTCTTCGTGCCAGATCAACGAAGGCAGCGCCTCGAAGAACTGATCCATCGTGACCACCACTTCGTGATGATCGGTTTCCAGCCGGCGCGCGACCTCGGCGGCATAGCTCAATTCGCTGAACCGCGCCTCGCCGTACCCGACCGAAAAAGTCTTCACGGGGCCCGAGGCGTTCTTGCGAATGATCGCGGCGATGGCGCTCGAATCGACGCCGCCGGAAAGAAACATCCCGAGCGGAACGTCGCTCATCATGCGCATGCGCACGGTTTCTTCCAGCCTGCGGCGGGTTTCGCGCACCCAATCCTCGTCCGCTGCGCATGCCGTGCCGATCCTGTCTTCACCGGGCATCGGCACATCCCAGTACTGACGAACGTTGATTTCGGGACGCGGCTCGCGAAGATCGAGCTGGAGATGATGGCCGGGCATCAACTGCCGGATGCCCCGGAACAACGTCTTTTCACCGCTGGTGTAGCCGAAGCCGAGATATTCGGGCAGCAGCGAATCCTCAAAATTCGCGGAGATCGCCGGATGCTCCAGCAATCCCTTGATTTCCGAAGCGAAGGCGAACAGGCGCCCGTCCCAGTAATAATAAAGCGGCTTGATGCCGAGCCGGTCCCGCGCGCAGAACAGCGTCTTGCGTTCCGCGTCCCAGATCGCATAAGCGAACATGCCGCGGTACAGTTTCACACTATCCGGCCCGTGCTCTTCGTAAGCGTGAAGGATCGTTTCGGTGTCGCAGCGCGACGCGTAAACGTGTCCGGCCCGCTCCAGATCGGGGCGCAAATCCGCATGATTGAAAATTTCGCCGTTGTAGACGATCCACATCGATCCCGATTCGTTGGACATCGGCTGATGCCCGCCGGAAAGGTCGATGATGCTCAGGCGAAGGTGCACGAGCGAGGCGTGGCGGTCATGATACACGCCCTGGTCGTCCGGACCGCGGTGATGGATGCTCGCGCACATGCGGCGCAGTACGGCTTCTTTCGGTGCTTCAGGCGCCGTGGTGACGAAACCAGCGATCCCGCACATTTTCTTAGTGTAGCGGCTCCAGAATCACCTTGCCGCCGATCCTGAGCACGGGCCGGTAATGCGACGCGATGTAATCCACCAGCGGGTAGACATAATTCGGATCGTAGGAAGGCCGGTCCGGCACCCAGACCAGCCGGGGACACACACAGGCCCGATTTCCTTCGATGCCGAACGAGTAATTGGTTCCGAAGCGCGGCGAATCGGGCGCGACGATGAGTTTGGGCGGATGCATGGCGATCGCGCTCAAATCGCGCTGCTGGTATCGCTCCGGAATTTCCATGTTGAACAACATGGTGTCGAAGATCGGATTGGGACGCTGCGCGGCGAAGTTGATCCCGCCGCCGTACGGCATGTCGAGCACGTAGTCGGAAGGGCTGGTGTGCTCTGCCACGTAGCGATAGATTTCGATGGCCGGGAGGTAATCGGAAATCCGCACCGCGCCCGCGGCGGTTTCCAGGCGCCGATAACCGCTGTCGGCGAGCAGAGCGGCTCCGCCCACGATCCGCAGCAGCCCATATCCGATCGCGATCGCGGCGACGATCGGCACAGCGGGCACCCTCGGCGACGCGCTTGAAAGAAAGCTCCACAGAAAATAGGGGCCGAGAATGAGCAGGAACGGATAGCAGGCGGCCGAAATATCGGGGATGACTCCTTGCGTCGATCCGAACCATGTTCTTGCGGACATCGAAACGGGGACGACCAGGATCAACAGGAGCTCCGCGGTTCGTCCGGCCCGTTTCCGCTTTGCCTCTCGCAGCAGGAACAGGAAGGCCGCGATCGAGGTCCACATGACCGGCAGCAGAACGGGTACGGTCCAGACGAAAGATGGCAGGATCAGTCTTGCCTTGGCCAGCAGTGTTCGCGAACTGGTGATCGCTTCGACGTTGCGGAGCGCGACGTAGGCGAGAAAGATCAGGAGTCCGGGAATCGCGAGAATACGCACTTTGCGGTAGATCGCTCCCAACGCGGTTTCGAAGTCGCGCCTCCATGGGAAGGAGAGAAGGGCGCAAAGGAAGAGTCCCTCGCCGAAAGCGGAGGCGACGCCGAAGACGCCGATACCGGTCGGCCACCAGGGGCACGAAAAGGTCGCTAGTCCGTAGCCGGAAATTCCGTCCATCAGACTCTGGCGCCCCACCGCGCTCGCGAGCCACGCGTAGAGGAGGGCCGCCGGGAGGATGCTCACCGTCATCAGTTTGAGATTCCACCAGCCTTCGCCGTTGAGGAACGCGAAAAGAGCCAGGCCGCAGAGCGTCGCCAGTGCAAACTCCGGCTTGCTCAGCAGCGCGATCGCAGACCCGGCGGCAATCATGGCCGCATTCGCACCCTTCGAGCCGTAGCGTCGCAGAATGCGCAGCATTCCGAGCAGCGACAACATTGCTCCGGCCGCTCCCGTCTCGAGCGCGGGAGTGTAAATCCGGTACGAAAACAGATTGAAATTCGTCAGGCTGGTGGCGCCGACCGCAACCAGCAGGAAGCAGGAAGCAAAACGAAGCGTCGGCGGAACCAGATAACGCGTAAGCGCGAAACACAGCAACACGACGGCGAACGACCAGAAATTCACCAGCACCGACGCGGTCTGGAACGTCGCGCCGAAAATGCGGAACATCCATCCGAAGAAAAACGCGGTGAACGGCGGGTATTGAAAGGAATAATCGCGATACGGCAATTCTCCGGCCGCGACGCGCGATGTTTCATGGAGCCAGTGAACCGGGTCGCCCCAAAGCAGTTCGTCCAATTTGGCCCACCGCAGCCACGCGATGACCGCGCACACCGCGAGCAGCAGGAACAGGCGGAGGCGATCGGAAACGCCGCGCTGCGGCGGAGGGAGCATGAACGTCAATCTTTTCAAAGCGGCGGTTGCATTGTCAATTTCGGCGACAGGTTCGAATCAGGACCGCGGTTGCCTGGTGAAGATTCCCCATTGCGACAGGCCGGCGATACGACGGTAACTGGTCAGTTCGAAATGAGAAACGGTCCTGAAGTCGACCAGGTGATCGTGCGGGCTGGTCCGCGGCTGATTCAAACCGCATAGTTCGAATGTCTTCATGACCCAGTCCATACTCGGCACGGGAGACGTGGCCAGAAGTTTACCTCCGGGTTTCAGCAGGTCGAAACATTCCTTCGCGCACGGCTCGTGTTCCAGCACTTCGAAGGCGACGATGAAGTCGAACGACTCTTCACGAAGCCCGAGCGTGCGCCAGTCTTTGATGTTGCCGACGATGTCGGCGGGAGGAAAAAGATCGAGACCGATATAGTTCTGATGTCCCTTTGCCTTCAGGTATTCACCGACCCATTTGAATCCGCAACCGACTTCAAGAACATGGGAACCCTTCGGAATCGGGTCCAGGAAGAACCTGCATTTCTTTTCGCGGGCGATGTCGCTAAAAAATGGCATTCGTATTATGGCTTCGTCTTTCGATTAGGTCTGAAATTCCCCAGGCGACGCCCAGAACAGTGATCCAGAGAATCGGGTATCGATACCGGAGATCGAGTTGCAGGAAGTAATACACCAGCGGGTAGAGGAGCAGAACGCTGGCACAGAAAAGCCCGCATCGCGGATGTTTGCGGCAGAGCATCCATAGTCCCGGAAGCGAAAGCAATGTCAGCGCTCCGACCAGCAGCGCGTTGAGCGCCGCAAAGGTTCCCTCTTCGCGGTCGGCCGGAGGCAGCCAGAACCAGAGCAGCCGCTGAGCGCTGAGTTCGGCAAACCGGGCTGGATTCGTTTCGATCCATGCGAGGGCGCGTTTCATCTGCTCCGCATTGAACGAAATCTCGCCGGCCTGCCGAAGCCGATGCAGCAGATCCGGATTGACGCTCGGGTGCGTCAAGGCGAGGCATCCGGAGCGAGCATTCCGCTTGGCCCACGCGGTCGCGCAGTCTGAATTCGAGGACGCCAGTTCGATCCCGAGGTTGTCCCGAATCAGAACGAAGGTATGAAAAACCTGATCGTTCCGGGCGATCCACGGGGCAATTACAGCCAGCGGAAGAATCGCCAGAAAGGCAATCGGTCCACGAGGTTTTTTAACAAAATACACCGTGAGAAGGAGCCATCCCAGCCACGTCGAGAGAAACACCGGGGTGATGAGAAAACCCACTCCCCAGAGCAGCCCGGATTCGATCCAAGGGCGGCTCGAACGCGGATTGCTCAGACAGCGGGCGGCGAAACATGCGCAACCGACCAGGACCAACCCCGCAAGAACCGATTCCCACTTGAAGCAGCTTCCCGGGATCGGGAGCGCCCCGCCGACTCCGGCGGCGATCAACCCCACGCGGTCCGGCAGCTTCCAGACCCTGGCAAAGACCACCATCAGCGACCACATCAGCGCATTCGCGCCGATCGTCAGCAGGCGCACCGCCCAGGCTGCTATGGGACCGGTGCCGAAGACTCGCAGCACTCCCGCGTAAAGGAACGGATATCCGGGCGCGACGTGAGCCGTCGGGCCGGTCTTCTCGAGAGCAAAGGGATTTTGGAAGCCCTCACCGGTCGCGAGCGACAGCGCCAGATGGGTGGCTTCGATGTACGTGTCCGGACCTTCGCGATCGCGAAGCCACCCGTTTGCCAGGACATGGATCAACGTCGAAAAAGCGAACACCATAGAGGCAACGATCAGCCATTGCCGGCCTAGGGGTGCGGATGTAAATGTCAGCCGATCATGGACTCCGGTCGACATGATCGCTTAGGAAATCAGGCCCGGCTGCTTCCCGTCATGGGAAACTCGCACCTGAATTTTTGGATATTTTGATTTAGTGACACCAGAAATTCGACGCAGCCTTCCTCGTGCTGGATCGATAGGCAAGGGCGCTCCCGGCCGAGGTGAATCGCGGTGCCGAACGTTGTCGGAAGAATGCACTTTTTCGAGATGCTTAAAGCAACCGCCGCGTTTCGCGCGCCGAACGCCTCGGATCGCCACGCCTGCACGACCTTTGCTTCCTCCTCGGTCACAATCCGGTTTCGGTCTTCGATCGAGCCGAGATGCCAGAACTGCTCGACGAGATGCTCGCCGGGAAGGCCGGAAATTTCATCCACGATCAGGATCAGATCGGGC
>JAIQFJ010000530.1 GCA_020073325.1 Terriglobia bacterium
CGGAAGATGGCCGTTCCTGTTTCGCAACTCGAAGCCATCGACCCGGACGAATCCACCCAGGAAGCCATCGGCGACTGGCATTACTGGGTCGCGCAGGGATACCGTCTCTGACTTGCACACCAAAAGCTCACGGTGTTCATCGGTTGCTTACGCGTGTGCTGAGTATCGACACCAAGACGGGGCAGCTGGCGCCCGTCGACAATGGACGACATGACTGCGGACACACCGGGACAGCCTGATGCGACCCGCATCTCTTTGTTCAATAGGGACACTTTCTAAGTGTCCCGTTGAGAATTTCTCCGCAACTCGCGCACTTTCTCAATATGCCGAGAAACGCTCGATGCGTTGTGCCGGAAATCCCTTACCACGTCACGCAAAGGGATACGGATCGCCAGCGCGTGTTCTTCCTCAATAGTGACCGAGGCGTTAATCTTCATCTGCACTGCCGTGCCCTGGCAACGCCGGACGGCCGATCTTGGCGACTGGCGCGCCAGAGTATAATCATCAACAATGGCGAAATATCTCATATTATTTTTCGGCGTTCTCGCACTTGCCCAGACCGATCGACCGTGCTCATTTCAAGTAATTGCCGGACCACACACCACCTCCCCTGACGGCGGGCCGGCATCATCAGCCTGGCTGCTCGGCCCCACGGGAATCTCCGCCGGCCCCGACGGGATTCTCTTTATCGCCGATACCCAAAATCACCGCATCCGCACCGTGCGTCCGGATGGCACCATTGCGACCATCGCGGGGACCGGAATTTCCGGATATTCCGGCGATGGCGGCAACGCGATCGATGCCACGTTATCCGCTCCTCAAGGTGTGCTCGCGACAGCGGACGGAAGCGTCTACATCTCTGATACCGGCAATCATCGCATTCGAAGGATCGCGCCTGACGGAACGATCACGTTATTTGCGGGCGCGCATAGCGGATTCAGCGGCGACGGTCAGCCTGCAATTCTCGCGGAAATATCCGTCCCAACCGCCTTAGCCGCAGGTCCCGATGGCTCGATTTACTTCGCCGATACCGGAAATAATCGCATTCGCCGCGTCGATCCGGCGGGGATCATCTCCACGGTCGCCGGCACTCAGAACGGCAAACCGCTCAGTACGACCTCTTCCGTTGCCCCTCAGGATCCCTGTTGCTATTCGGGCGACGGGGGGCCTGCGACAGCGGCTCGATTGAACGGGCCGAACGGCATCGCCGTCTCCGCCGACGGCACGATCTACGTAATGGACGCTGGAAACTGGGTGATTCGCAAGATCGACACGAGCGGCATCATCACCACGATCGCCGGGACGCTCGATTTCGCTAAGGGCAGCCAGTATCCATTGCCTGCCGCGCAAGCTTATGTCGCCGGGAACGATCTGTCGCTCCTGCCGGATGGTTCGCTGTTGATCGGCACACGTGATGTTTTGAAGATGACTCCCGACGGTATGGTCAGCCGGATCGCGACAAGCTATCTTTTGAACAACACCGCCGCATCAAACCTGGTGGTTGCAGCGGACCTAAACGGGTCGATTTACGCGAGTGATGCTCCGCTGAATGTTGTCTGGAAAATCGGTGTTCAGAAAGAACTTTTCGCCGGACAGCTCTACTTCGGAACCGGAACCGAGGGAGGTTCCGCGCTCGGGCCGAATTTTCACGCGCCGCAGGGAATGGCGGTTGCGTCAGACGGCAGCGTGTATGTCGCCGACACGCTGAACTTCCGTGTTCGCAAAATCTCGCCCGATGGAACCATTCGAACGGTTGCAGGGACCGGGAAAAGCGGAAACTCGGGGGATGGCGGCCCCGCCACCGCCGCCCAGTTCGTGGCTCCTGTAGCCGTCGGATTGGACGCTTCGGGAAATCTTTATATTGCTGACGCAGATAGACGCTCCATCCGAAAAGTGACGACGGACGGGATCATCCACACCATTGCGACTCAGAATGGAACGAACGGGTCGATACCGCTTACGCCGGGCGTTTACCCTCGCGGTCTCGTGGTCGAAACAGATGGAAGCATCGATGTTTGGCTCGATCAGCCTAGCCCCTCAAAGCCAACCCTCCAGAGGATCACGGGAAACACAGCAACCGAACTAACGTCGATCGAGGACTCTTATCGTCTCCCCGGAATCCTTTCCTCCACCACCTACGCAGGAATGGCTCTCGATGCAAGCGGGAACCTGCTTCTCCCGATTTTCGGCTCCGTGGCGCGATTCAATTCCTCTGGTAAGGTGATCGACAGTATCAGCAGTACGTCGACTGCGGCGATTGCAACCACCGGATCGAATCTCTTCATCGCATCGTCCGATGCCCGGTTGAAGGAGCAGGCGAGTAGTCAATTCTCGACGATCTTCAATGCGGACCTCAGCGCTTTTCCGGGGACACCGGAGCCGACAACTACCGTGTATAGCCACACATTACCCACCTCGCTCGCGACCGATGCGCAGGGAAATCTTTACATCGCCGATCGCAACTTGCACCGGATTCGAAAATTGATGGCCGGCTCGTGCCAGGCGATTCCTGGGCCTGTCTCGGGTCCACCCATAAACTCTGCGACGCTCGCGCCGCCATCGGGTCTCACGGAGTCGCTCGCGCCCGGCGAGTTGATCACGATCAAGGGAAAGGGACTCGGGCCCGCTTCTGGAATTGGACCGGTGCTCGATCCTGGCACTGGGCTCGTTCCCACGACGCTCGGCGGCGCTCGCGTCTCGTTCGACGGAATCTATGCGCCGATGCTGTACGCGAGTGATACGCAGATCAATGCGATCGTCCCCTTCACGATTTATGGTCGGCCGACTACGAAAGCCACGGTCGAAGTAAACGGAATCGCCGCCGATTCATCGATCGCTACCGTGACAGACGCGGCGCCGAATGTGTTCTCGATCAATTCCGGGACATTGCAGAACATCGTCATCAATGCGGATGGAACATTGAATTCGCAATCGAATTCGGCAACGGCGGGATCGTTCGTCATCTTCTACATGTCGGGTTTGGGCAGGACGAATCCTCCGGGCCAAGACGGCCATTTGGCGACAGTTCCTCTACCGGTGCCCCAGATTCCGGTCACGACGGACGACCCCTTCAAGATTCTCTACGCGGGCGATGCTTTCGGAATCGTTGAGGGCGCGATTCAGGTGAACCTGCAACTGCCTGGGAGCATTTCCGGAGTGACGTTCGTTAAGGTCCCGATTCACGTTGGTTCGATCGATACCGCTGTTTCCTTATTTGTGAACTGACGCTTGACGTGCCTCCCGAATCCGGCCAACATCGTAGCCGAATTGTAAGCCTCCGATGAACACCACTGGCCCGCCGGAAGGCTGCGGTGCATAGTGGTGGCATGACGAAACGAGAAGGGCAAGCCGAGCGGCGGAAGTTGTGGACCGAGCTGATCGCCCGTCACAAACAAAGTGGGAAGACGGTAGAGGCTTTCTGCCAGGAGAATGGAGTGGGTAGTCCGTCGTTTTATGCGTGGAGGAAGCGGCTCGCGGAAAAGGGCCAGCCGATCGGCTTCGCGCTGGTCGAGACACCCTTGTGCTGCGCAATAAATATGTCCGCCGCTAAGCGGCCTCCTTTTCCAAGCGATAATCATGGTGCAGCCCGCCGAGGATCGCCGTTTTTGTGACGCGATGCCCGGAAGGAAGCTTGTGCCTATGGCCGCTGGTCGGAACCTCGGCTTGGATGGGTTCCGGGATGCCAGGACCTAA
>JAIQFJ010000531.1 GCA_020073325.1 Terriglobia bacterium
GCCATCCATCACCGTCGATTCGAAGAGAAACTCGACGCCGGCACGCTTCGCTTCCTCCCCCAGATCCGCGTAGGCGTGCGCAATCGGACCCTTATTGGCCGTAACCACGTGCATTTTGCGCGCAAAAGCCGCGCGGATGTGCGAAATCGCAGGCTCACCCGTCGCCGGATTCAGCGTGGTCAGTTCCACCGCGACGTCGGCCTTGGCACGATCGAGAAATTCCTCCACCGTCGCGACGCGCGGCCCGAATTTCGGCTCATTGTGGCGCACGTCGAAAGCAGTGCCATGACGCGCCGTGTGAATCGCGACAATACGAAACGGAAATTCCTTGCGTTTCGCCTCCAGCAGCGGAGCCAGCGCGCGCCCCACGTTTCCGTATCCGATTAGAGCAAGTTTCAGAAGTCAGCCTTCTCGATCAGGGAGTTGAGCTCCGATTCTAACCGAGTCTTCGTGTTGCGCAGTTGGCTCTGCCGGTCGCGCGCGGCCGTGATCTTCACTTCCGTCGCCGCAAGCTGCCGCGCGTATTGCTGCACCGTCTCCTGCTGCCCGCTGACCGCGTTGAGGCTCGCGATATTACTGCGAAGCCTCTGCTCGTCCTGCGTCAGATTCGAAAGGTCCGCGTCCGCATTCCTCGACGACGCCTCGTTATCCGCCACTTCGCGTTTCTTCTGCGCGATCTGCTCCAGTTGCCGGCGACCCGCGTCCGTCAGCGCTTTATTCTGCACCCACGTCGTCAGGATATCGGGCGTGATGCTCGTGATTGCCACCGTCTGATCGACCTGCCGCTCTTCCTTCACCGGAAACGCCTCGCTGCCCGAAGCCGCCAGCTTCACTTCGAAACGATACGCATTCGACGTCGTCTCCGCCGGCTTCTGGTTGAGCAGCTTGTATCCGGAACGCTCGGCGTGCTCGATGATCAGCGTCTTCGCCTTCGCATCGACGTTCTTGATCGTGTATGTCTTCGTTTCCTCCACCGCCGAACGGGTCGTCAGCACGCCGCGATGCAGATGAATTTCGCGAACCAGATTGCGCGACGAATCCCAAGCCGTGCTGATGCGCGTTCCCAGATCGACGCCGTAGCTGATCAGCCGCTTGTCGCCGGCCTTCAGCGTCTCGACCAGCGCTTCGCCCGCGTACGATCCGCCGTCGTAAACTGTGATCGGCCCGCCATCGAGCGTCTTGCCCGTCGAATTCGTGATCTCCGCCGCATCCATCGGATGCAGGCCGTAATTTTCCGAATAGATCAGCAGCTTCCGCGTCGCAACTTTCTGTTGCAAGAACGGCAGCATCGCCGATTCGCCCTTTTTCACCGTCACCGGTGACGCGAAGCTGTACTCGAATAAATCGCCCGCGTCACGGCCTTCCGCCGAGGCGGCGATGCTCGATTGCTCCACTCTCACCGAGTTCGCCGCATCGAGGAACCCGCCGACCGCGCCAAGCCGGGCCGCCGCCGGCGCGTCCTTCACCATCGACTTCGCCATCGCCGGAGGCGGGGCCGGCATCGCGCCCTCATAAACTCTGGGACCCGCCGGACGATTCTCCGCCAACTCCGCCAAAGGACGCTGGATGTATTTCGGCTCGTACAACTGCGTGATAAACGAAATCGGCTTGCCCGAGACCACCGACAGGTGCACGTTGGTCCAATCCTCGCCGCTGGTGTTGTCGACGATGGCCCAGCCTTCGAGCGTCGGCTCCTCGTCTTTTCCGAACAGCAGCCGGTAACTCGATTTCCACACCGGCGCCGGAATCATGTATCGCGCCGCGATCTCGCGCGCCGCAGATCCATCGGAATCGATGAATACGCTGCGCCGATCCTTCGAGCGGGCCTGGCTCAGCACCGTCAGATAATCCTTCAGCAATCCCTGCAGCTTCGGATCGGTCAGCCGCACTGCGCTCGCCGCGCCCAGGTCGAAGCTGCGAATGTCGCCCGAATCCATCAGCAGCATCACCGCTTCGCGCTCGGCCGATTTTTCGCTCGCCTTCACCAGCCGCGCGCTGACGATCGTTCCTGCCACGTCGCTGCCGCCCATTTTCAACTCCAGCCTCGCTCCCTTCATCTGATCGAGAAACGCCGCAAGCGAGGTTTCGCCGCCCACCGCGAACGGAAAATTCTCCAGCCGCTTCTCCAACGTCTCGCTGGCATCATAGCGGACGCCCGCGATCTTGCCGCCCTTTGAATCGGTAAGTGTCAGAGATTTCAGGACATCGTTCATGTCCTCGGCCTTGAACTCGATGCGCGCCGTCTCGCCCGGCTTCAATTCGCCCGACCGCGCGAAATATCCCACGCCATGCTTGAACAGGATCACCTCGCGCACCGGCAAGTCGGCCGCGCAGGCAACCGCGGCCGTCGCAGCCAGAAGAATCCAGTTTCGTTTTTGCGTCATCCTTCGCCTTTGGGTCATTTTGGGCACCTCACATGGGGAAATGCCGCCGGAGGCCGTTCCCTTTCGGTACTGCTCGCTTGACACGACTCAGCGGCAGGCGTCAGACTCTGTAGAAGTTGTTCTTAACTGAGTTTAACGAATCGGAGCCAACTGCTTGAACAAGTTTTCCGCCCTCGTCTGCGCCTTCGTCTGCACGATCCCGCACGCATCGGCCCAAATCGGTTCTTACCTCGGACCGGGAATTCTCAGCCGTGGAGCCGGCACCATCGGCACGCGTTCCGGAGAGCAGGTCGATCTGCGATTCTACGCCGATGTGACAGGCGTTTACGACACCGGCCTTGCGCCCTACGCCGTTGACTCCAAAGGCAACCTGATCACGCTCGGCGGACTGTACGGGGTTCAGACCGATCTCGGCGCTTACGGCACGCACATGTGGAAGCATGCGCTGCTCGGTCTGGACTACACCGGAAACTTCATTCACTACACGAATAATTCGAGCTTCGACACCATCAATCAGAATGTTCTTTTGGGGTATACGTATCAGAAATCCAAACGGCTGCTGTTCGACGTACGCCAGATTGGCGGCATCGGCAACTATGGCTACGGCTCCCCCGGCTTTTATGGCGCTTCCAGTGCCCCGAACAACTTCGTGAACACGCCGACGACGGCGCTGTTCGACAATCGCTTTTACTATTACCAGACCACGATGGACGTGAACATCCTGCAGTCCGCTCGAACGATTTATACCCTCGGTGGAGACGGCTTCTGGGTGCGGCGGCAAGGGCAGGGTCTGGCCGGAACCAACGGATACAATTTGCGAGGCAGTGTGCAGCACCGGTTGTCGAAGACGCGGACCATCGGCGCGACCTACCAGCACACGCATATCGATTTTCCGCCGGCATTCGGCGAATCCGACCTGGACATGGGGCAGCTTTTTTTCAGCGACGCCATCAATCGTCGCTGGACGTTTTCTCTGGCTGCCGGAGCCGTGATCGCGCAGGTGCAGGGCATCCAGCAGGTTGCGCTGAATCCGGTCATTGCCGCGCTGCTGGGGACTTCGTTCAGCGAGTCTACCTTCTTCGCGCAAACGGTATTTCCCAGCGGACGCGTCGCGCTGACCGGGAGATTCAAGAATTCTTCGCTCGGATTCAATTATTCGCAGGACATCACGCCGGGGAACGGCATCTACCTCACGTCGATCCAGAAGGGTGGAAATGCCAACTACACCTACAACGGAATCCGCGATTGGAGCCTGGGCGTAAACGCCGGCTATTTCTCCCTGGAAGGCGTCGGGCAGGG
>JAIQFJ010000081.1 GCA_020073325.1 Terriglobia bacterium
ATGCGAAGCAGGACGGCCATAAGGAGGACGACGTCGCGGGCGCGGGCAACGGCTATGTCGCGATGTTCGACCAGACCGGCGCGCTGTTGAAGACGCTGATCAGCCAGGGCCTGCTCAATTCTCCCTGGGGGCTCACGCTGGCGCCCGCGGGCTTCGGACCGTTCGGCGGCACCCTGCTGGTCGGTAATTTCGGCGACGGGACCATCAACGCCTTCGATCCGGTGAGCGGCAAACCGCTCGGCACGCTGGCGGACCTGAACGGCAAGCCGATCGTCATTCCGGGGCTGTGGTCGCTCAACTTCGGCAGCGGCGCGCGCAGCGAAGATACCGGCACGCTGTATTTCACGGCCGGGATCGGCGACGGGCCGGACAACGCGAACAATCTCGAATCGCATGGGTTGCTCGGGAGCATTCAGGGTCCGCCGGTGTTCACTTCGGTGAATATTCTGAATGGCGCGAGCCAGCTGGCCGGGCCGATCTCGCAGAACACCTGGGTGACGATCAAGGGCAGCGGGTTGTCGCCGACGACGGGGACCTGGAAAGTCACGGGTCCGGAGCTGCCGACGCAGGTGAACGGTGTCGGTGTCACGGTGGCCGGGACCGCGGTGCCGGTGAGTTTCGTGAGCAATTCGCAGATCAATTTTCTGGTGCAGAACGCGGGCGGCCTCGGCAGCGCAGCGATCCAGGTGACCAGCAACGGTCTGACCAGCGCGACGGTGCAGGCCACGATGACGTCGCTCTCACCGGGATTTTTTCCGCTCGGGACGCAGAACGGAAAATCGTACATCGCGGCGACGCACGCGGATGGAAGCCTGCTGGGACCCGCGGGGCTGGTGGCGGGCGCGACGACGACGCCGGCGAAGGCGGGCGAAACGATCGTCCTGTATGGAACCGGCTTCGGGGCGACGATTTCCGGTCAGCCGGCCCTGCCGGTGAATCCGGTCATCGTCATTGACGGCATCGTGGCCGACGTGAAGTTCGCGGGGCTGACGGGTCCGGGGTTGTATCAGTTCAACGTGACGGTGCCCGCGACGGCGTCGGTCGGGGACGATCTCGTGGTCGCGCTGCTGGTCAATAGCGAGACGCAGGCGGCGATTTATCTGTCGGTGGGTCAGTAGAAAGGTCATGGGCTGGAGCCTGCGCCGGGTGATGCCGGCTCCAGCCCGTGAAAGAAATTACTTCTTCTTCGGCCGCGACTCCGGCGGCACCAGTCCATTGGCGCGATAGTAGGCGACCAGAAGACCGTAGTGCTCGGAGGAATGCTGAATCACAGATAAGTACGGCTGCAGATTCTGCTGCGGTCCCAGCGGATTCCTGGCGATGGCGGCATTCGCCTCGTCGATGGACTTCTTGAACATCGCGACGACGTCGGCCTTGGTCGGGAATTTCGCCGGGTCCTGCTCCTGGTCGTCCCACTTGACCTTTTCGCCCATGCCGGCCTTGCCGGCGTAGATATTTCCGCCCGCCACGTGAACGATCACGGCGCCGAACGAGCGCATTTCCGGTTTGAGTTTGTAGTTGTATTTTTCGGCCGGAAAATCCTGCGCCATCTCCAGGATCTTGTTGTTGACGTAGTCGAGGTTGGCTTTGAGATTTTGGGCTGAGGTGCGCGCCGGTGCTTGCGCGTGCAAGATCCCCGCCGCGAAAACGAGAGCGTAACCTGCTATTCTGTTCATAGTGGTTACGATGCTATCAGCGTCTGTCGTAACCTGTCAAGCTGCTTTCAATGGTTACGACACCAAAATTCAGTTTCGTCGGGGGCGCGCTCTGCCTCGATTTCATCAATACGGTCGGGACGCGAAAAAAAGGCGAACTGATCCGCGAAAAGCTGCGCAGTCCTGACGACCTGAAGCGCTGGGCCGCCGGGGCGGGTATCGCTTGCGGGATGCCGCGAACGCTGGCCAGAGCGATCGCGCTGCGGGAGGCGTTGTTTCGGATCTGCACGTCCACACTGGATGGACGCGCGCCGGCGGAAAACGATTTGGCGGTGCTGAACCGGGAACTGGGGCGCGCGCAGCTGCGTTACACGGGGGGAGCCTTCCGGGTTTCGGAGGAGGCTTCGCTGCTGGGGGTCATCGCGCGGTCCGCGGTAGACTTGCTCACGTCGGACGAACTGGCGCGTCTACGCCGATGCGGAGGTGTCGACTGCGGATGGCTGTTTCTCGATACCAGCCGCAACGGGTCGCGCCAGTGGTGCGACATGCGGGTCTGCGGGAATCGCGCCAAGGCCCGGGCATTCCGGGAGCGGGCTCGAAAGACGTAATCTGGTAGGAAACCGCACATGAAACGACTCCTCTTCCTGATTTGCTCCCTCGCGATCGCCCAGACCAAGTCCGATTCACGGATCGCCGCGATTCTGGACGATCTCGCCGCGACGCACCAGTTCGCCGAAGTCGCCATATCTCCCGACGGCAGCCGCGTCGTCTGGGTGGAAGAACCGAAGGCGGAGATTTACGTAAAGCCGGTCGCTTCCGGAACGGCGTCGCGCCTTGGCTCGGGCCGCAAGATCGCCTGGTCGCCGGACTCGACGCGCATCGCGTTTCTTTCCGACGAAAAGCAGCCGCAACTTTCCGTGATTCCGGCCAAGGGCGGGAAGAGCAAAAAATTAACCAGCCTCACCGGATTCCTGACCGACCCGCAGTGGTCGCCCGACGGAACGAAAATCGCGGTGCTGTTCGCCGAAAACGCGGCGGGCGGCGGCGGACCGCTGGAAGCCGAGCCGGTCGAGACCGGTGTGATCGGCGGCGAGATTCACAATCAGCGGCTGACGATCGTCGACGCGGCGTCGGGCGCTTCAAAGCAGGTGACGCCCGCGGATCTCAACATTTATGAATACGACTGGTCGCCTGATGGAAAAACCTTCGCGCTGAGCGCCGCGCCGGGGCCGGCCGACAACAACTGGTGGATCGCGAAGCTGTACACCATGCCGATCGAATCGGGCAAAATGATGGAAATTTTCAAGCCGGAAACGCAGATCGCCATGCCGCGCTTTTCGCCCGATGGATCGACCATCGGGTTCATTCAGGGCCTGATGAGCGATGAAGGCTTCACCGGCGGCGACGTGTTTACGATTCCCGCCGGCGGAGGCACCGCGGTGAATCGCACGCCGCGCCGCAAATCGTCGCCGAGCGCGATCGCCTGGATCGCGCCGCAAAAAATCCTGATGACCGAGTTCACCGGCGGATCGAGCGCCGTGACCACGCTCGATTTGAAGAGCGGCGAAACGGAGCGGCTGCTCAAGGCTGACGAAAATCTGCACATCGGCGGCAATTTCGGAAATTTCGCGATCTCGCGCGACGGCAAGACTGCGGCCGCGATTCGCACCGACTGGCAGCATCCGCCCGAGGTGTGGGCCGGCGCGGTCGGCGATCTGAAGCAGATCACGCAGGCGAACGCGTCGCATCATCCGCAGTGGGGCGAGGCGAAGAGCATCGAGTGGTCGAGCGAAGGATCTTCGGTGCAGGGCTGGCTGCTCTATCCGCGCGACTTCGATCCGTCGAAACGCTACGGCATGATTGTGTCGCCGCACGGAGGTCCCGCGAATTCGGTGATGCCGCACTGGCCGGGCGCGCTGTTCGATCCTTCGGTGCTGGCGGGGCTCGGGTATTTCGTTTTCTTTCCCAATCCGCGCGGCAGCTACGGACAGGGCGAGGCCTTTACGCGTGCCAACGTCAAGGATTTCGGCTACGGCGATTTGCGCGACGTCATGACCGGCGTCGACGCGGTGTTGAAGACCGCGCCGATCGATCCGAATCGTTTGGGGATCACCGGCTGGAGCTACGGCGGCTACATGACCATGTGGACCGTCACGCAGACCAATCGCTTCAAAGCGGCGGTGGCGGGCGCGGGCATCGCGAACTGGCAGAGTTACTACGGCGAGAACTCGATCGACGAATGGATGATCCCCTACTTCGGTGCGTCGGTGTACGACGATCCCAAGGTGTATGAAAAGAGCTCGCCGATCACGTTTATCAAACAGGTGAAGACTCCCACGCTGGTGGTGGTGGGCGAGCGCGACGGCGAATGTCCCATGCCGCAGTCGTACGAATTCTGGCACGCGCTGAAGGATCAGAAGGTGCCGACGGAACTAGTCGTCTACGAAGGCGAGGGACACATGTTCCGCAAGCCGGATCACAAGCGCGACGTGATCGCGCGGACGCTCGCGTGGTTCGAAAAGTACCTGCAGTAATGCCACACGATTTTTCTCAGGCGGAGCGCGACGCGGTGTATCGGGCGATCCGCGAGCGTCGCGATATCCGGTCGCACTTCCTGCCGCATCCGGTGCCGGAGGAAGTTATCCAAAGATTGTTGTGCGCGGCGCATCACGGTCCATCGGTCGGGTTCATGCAGCCGTGGGACTTCATCGTGATTCGCGACGCGGCGATTCGTAGCGAGGTGCACGGGTCTTTCGAAGCGGCGAATCGCGCGGCGGCTGAAAGATATGCGGGCGAGCAGCGGGAGTTGTACGGCAATCTAAAGCTCGCCGGCATTCTGGATGCGCCGCTGAACCTGTGCGTGACGTGCGATCGCGAGCGGACGCGAGGCTCGGGCCTCGGGCGGCAGACGGATCCGATGACCGATCTTTATTCGACCGCGTGCGCGGTGCAGAATCTGTGGCTCGCCGCGCGCGCCGAATCGGTGGGTGTGGGCTGGGTCAGCATTCTCGATCATGCGCGGTTGCGTGAGATTTTGGGGATCCCGGAGTCGATCGTGATCGTGGCGTATCTGTGCGTCGGATATGTTTCGGAGTTTCCCGAAAAGCCGGAACTGGAATCGCGTGGTTGGGAGTCGCGAGAACAGTTGGATCGGCTGATTCATTTCGACCGGTGGTAGCGACGTGTGGGGCGGCTCGCCAAGAGCGGGCTGCAGCCGGTCCGGCGACCGGCTCGCCGCTGTGACGAGCGGCCCCACATGCGTCAATCCGCACCCGTCAGGTGGAGCCATTTTCCGTTGTAGAAATACAGCACCTCCGACGCTTTGCCGACGAAGCGGTCGTCGATTCCTTCATGATCGATCGGAGGAGGCTTCGGGCCGCCGTAGGCGTTGTAGTGTTCCATGATGTACGCCTCGCCGACCGGAGCGATCTGCCAGCTGTAGATGATCTTGTCTCCGCCCCAGCTTTGCAGGCGATCGGTGTCGGGGCGCGATTCGAGCGTCGCCGGGTTCGCGGGCGATCCGTTCCAGAAAACCAGGATCGTCGAGACGCGCTTCACCGAACACAGCACCGCCCAATCGATTTGATCGGGACGCGCGAAATGTCCCCGAATCACGTTGTGTTTTCCTTGGACTTCCGGCGATTGAGGAATCGTGCAGCCGCGGCGATTGAGGTCGGACGCGATCGCCGTGGGCAACTCCGGAAATGCCGACGGCGGAAGCCGCACGGTTTCACGATCGGCTTTGTCCCAGTCCAGTTGAGAAAAGCATAAAATGATGAAAACAAACAATGGAGCCACGACCGGGAGATGTGCCGTTCGGCAGGTTCGTTACACAACTCTGCATGATAACCTGATGAAAGCTCGAAGCTTATGATTTCCACGGCGTTCATCGAGAGGCCTGTTGCGACCACGCTGCTGACCGTGGCGCTGGGGATTTCGGGAGCGGTCGCGTATCAGTTTCTTCCGGTCGCTCCGTTGCCGCAGGTCGATTTTCCGTCGATCTCGGTGAACACCGGACTTCCCGGCGCGAGTCCGGAGACGATGGCTTCGGCGGTGGCGACGCCGCTTGAACGGCAGTTTGGCAGAATCGCCGGCGTGAATGAGATGACTTCGTCGAGCACGCTGGGCTCGACCGGCATCACGCTGCAGTTCGATCTGAATCGAAACATCGATGCGGCGGCGCGCGACGTGCAGGCAGCGATCAACGCGGCGCGCGGGCAGTTGCCCAACAATTTGCCGCGCAATCCGAACTGGCGCAAGGTCAATCCGGCGGACGCGCCGATTCTGATGCTCGGGCTGACTTCGGATACGATGTCGTCCGGCCAGATGTACGATGCCGCGGCCAGTATTCTGCAGCAGAAGCTTTCGCAGGTGCATGGCGTGGGCAGTGTGTTTGTCGGCGGAAGTTCGCTGCCGGGGGTCCGCGTCGAAATCAACCCGGCCAAGCTGAATAATCTCAACCTGAACCTGGAAGACGTGCGGGCTGTGCTCGAAACGGCCAACGCGAACCGGCCGAAGGGCGTGTTTTCCGACAACGAACGCAACTGGACCATCACGGCCACCGATCAGCTTCTGAAGGCGAAGGACTACCAGTCTCTGCTGGTGGCGTATCGCCACGGCGCGCCGGTGATGCTCGCGGACATCGCGCGCGTGGAGGATTCGGTCGAGGATCTGCGCAACACCGGCTTCGTCGACAACAAGCCGGCGGTGATCATTTATATCAATCGCCAGCCCGGCGCGAATATCGTGGAGACGGTCGATAGCGTCAAGGAAATCCTCCCCTTGCTGCAGGCTTCGGTGCCGGCGGCGATCCATCCGTTCAAGATTTTGAGCGACCGGACCATCACCATCCGCGCCTCGGTGTCGACGGTGCAGCAGACCATGGCGATTTCGATCGCCCTGGTCATCATGGTGGTGTTCATCTTCCTGCGCAGCGTGCGGACTACGCTGATCCCAAGCGTAGCGGTGCCGGTTTCGCTGATCGGGACCTTCGGCGTGCTCTATCTGGTCGGGTACAGCATCGACAATCTTTCCCTGATGGCGCTGACGATCGCCACGGGTTTCGTGGTGGACGATGCGATTGTGGTGATCGAAAACATCACGCGACACATCGAGCACGGCATGACTCCGATGCAGGCCGCTTTGCGCGGCGCGAGCGAAATCGGATTCACGGTCATGACGATCAGCATGTCGCTGATCGCGGTGTTCATCCCGATTCTGATGATGGCCGGAATCGTCGGGCGCCTGTTCCGCGAATTCGCCATTACGCTTTCGGTTGCCATCGTGCTCTCTTTGTGCATTTCGCTCACGATGACGCCGATGATGTGCGCGCGGCTGCCGCGGCCCAAGGAAAACGAAAAGCACGGACCGCTCTATCACTTCAGCGGCTGGATCGTCGAGGTGATGCGCAGGGGATACGAGAAGACGCTCGGCTGGGTGCTGGACCATCAGCCGGTGATGCTGTTCGTCACGCTTTCGACGGTCGCGCTGAGCGTGTATCTCTACATCATCGTGCCCAAGGGATTTTTTCCGCAGCAGGACGTGGGACGCATCAGCGGCACGATCATCGCGGACCAGGCTACGTCGTTCCAGGCGATGCGCGAGCGCGTCAAGTCGTTTATCGAGATCGTTCGAAAGGACCCGGCGGTGGAGTCCCTCAATGCCTACGTGGGCGGCGGCGGTGGCGGGGGCGGCGGCGGAAGCATCAACCAGGGACGCATGAACATCACGCTGCATCCGCTGGCTGAGCGCGGCCGGATCAGCACCGACGAAGTGATCGCGCGGCTGCGTCCGCAGCTCTCCCGCGTCGCCGGAGCCAGCCTATACCTTCAGGCGGTGCAGGATCTGCGCATCGGCGGGCGCATGGGCGGCGCGCAATACCAGTACACGCTGCAATCGGACAGCGTTGCCGAATTGAATGAATGGGCCCCGCTGGTTTACCGCAAGCTGCGTTCGCTGCCCATGATCGCGGACGTGAACAGCGATCAGCAGGATCGCGGATTGCAGGCCGGGCTGCAGATCGACCGGCAGACGGCAGGCCGCATGGGGATTTCCGCGCAGGACATCGACAACACGCTCTACGACGCGTTCGGCCAGCGCCAGGTGTCGGTGATGTACACGCAGTTAAACCAGTATCACGTCGTGATGGAAGTCTCGCCAGAATTCTGGCAGAATCCCGACGGACTGAAGTTTCTCTACGTGCGGAGCCGCGCGGGCGACCAGGTTCCGCTGAGCGCCATTGCGCATTACGTTCCTTCCAACACCGCACTGGGCGTGAACCACCAGGGATTTTTCCCGTCGGTTACGATTTCGTTCAATCTTCCGGTGGGAACCTCGCTCAGCCAGGCGGTTCCGGCGATCGAGCAGGCGGAGCGGGAAATCGAATTGCCGTCGACCATCCACGGCAGTTTCCAGGGGACGGCGCAGGCCTATCAGGACGCTCTTTCGAGTGAGCCGATCCTGATCGCGGCGGCGCTGATCACCGTGTATATCGTGCTCGGCGTGCTGTACGAAAGCCTGATTCATCCGCTGACCATTCTTTCGACGCTGCCGTCGGCGGGCGTCGGCGCGCTGCTGGCCCTGATGGTCACCAAGAACGAGCTGAACGTCGTCTCGCTGATCGGGATTATTCTGCTGATCGGCATTGTGAAGAAGAACGCGATCATGATGATCGATTTCGCGATCGCGGTGGAGCGTGCCGAGGGCTTGCATCCGCAGCAGGCGATCTTTAAGGCCTGCCTGCTGCGTTTCCGGCCCATCATGATGACGACGGCCGCGGCGCTGCTGGGCGGCCTGCCGTTGGCGATCGGACGCGGCGAAGGCGCCGAGATGCGCCGTCCGCTGGGCATGGCGATCGTCGGAGGGCTGATCTTCAGCCAGGCGCTGACGCTGTACACGACGCCGGTGATTTATCTGTATCTCGATCGCCTGCGGCTGCGCTGGGAGTCGTTCCGCGGGCGCGCGCAGCGTCCGGTGCCGGGGTTGGCGACCGGCGACTAACCGTTCTTCAATTCGCGCTCGACGGAATCGGCGAAATAATCGATATCGCGCACAGTGCTGTAAATATGCGGCGTGATGCGCAGGCCGTCGTATTATTCGTGCTGCACCCGCGCGGTCACGATGTTGTACTTCGACTGCAGCACATCGTGAATCTTGCCCGCGTCCACTCCTTTGAACGCCAGGAATCCGATCCCGCACGATTGCGCCGGATCTTCCGAATGCAGCGTCGCGCACTTGGGATTTTCGCGCAGCCGGTGGGCCCAGCGATTCCGCAGATAGCGCAGTCGCGCCGCCTTGCGGTCGATCCCGATGTTCTCATTGAAAATCAGCGCCTGGCTGATCCCGTTGTGATTCGCCGCCGGATGCGTGCCGATCTCTTCGAATTTGCGGATGTCGTTGTCCTGCGATTTTCCCGCCGCCATCAGCGCCCAGGTCTGCGCGATGCGGTCTTTCCTGACGTACAGGAACCCGGTGCCGATGGGCGCGCAGGTCCATTTATGCAGGCTGACGCCGTAGTAATCGCAGCCGAGATCCGAAATCTTGAAGGGAAAATGATTGAAGGCATGGGCGCCGTCGACGATCACGGGAATTCCGCGTGCGTGCGCCATGTCGCAAATTCTGCGGATCGGGAAAATCTGTCCGGTGCGATTGGTGATGTGGCACACCAGGATCAGCTTCGTTTTCGGCGTCACCGCTTTTTCGAAACGCTGATACAGATCGTCCATCGAGGGCGGCGGGACCGGAAAGGAAATCGTTTTGAGCACGATGCCTTCGCGACGCTCGCGCTGGCGGAACGTGGTCAGCATGCGCGGATAATCCTGATTCGTGGTCAGGACTTCATCGCCCGGTTTCAGGTCGATTCCGAACTGCGCGATTTCAAGCGACTCGCTCGAATTGCGCGTGATCGCCATCTCCTCCGGATCGCAGCCGGCGTTCTGGGCGAGCCTGACGCGCACCATCTCGATCTGCCGCTCGAGCTGATTGATCATGGTGTGATACGGGCCCATGTCGGAATAGTCGAGCTGCCGGCGGAGCGCGTCCTGCACGATTTTCGGCGCGGGGCTCACATAGCCGTTGTTCAGGTTGACGATGTTGCGGTCCACCGTGAACGCGTCGCGAATTTCGGCCCAGTAATCTTCGTTTTTCGCGACCTCTTCGGGCTTCTGGCCGTTGACGGATTCCGAAGCCGCCGCGGCGCGCGGGATGGCGTCGTCCTGAAATACCGCGAGGGCAGCCGAGCCTGCCGCGAGATGGAAGAAGTTCCGACGGTTCATTTGGCCTCCACTGGGCGGGAGTTTATCACATTTGAACGTCGTGCCCGCGCTTTAACGGATGTGTGTGGAACGGCGCCACGCTCGGTGTCGGGGTTGCCGTGCATCCGGTGATCTCGATGCAGCACCGCAGCCGAGCCGCGAGTGTCAACGAGCGGGTGGCGCTGTCCACGGCAAACACCCCATGCCGGCAGCCGGTCGGAATCGGGACCATCAATAATGGCGGGCGCTCCACAACATATTAAGCTGGAATCGATGCCATGGATCCGCCGCGCGCTGTTTTACGCGGCCATTTTCGTCGCAGCAATCTACGCGGCCGACTACCTCGCCGCGCGCACTTATCCGCTGGGCTCCATTCAGGTGCAACCGTACTATGCGATCCATTTGAAGAGCAAGCGGACTGAGTTCGACTTCAACGTGCCGATGGAAAGCAGGCCGTGCGTGCAATCGCTCGCTCCGCATCTCGGTTATCCGGCCTGTTGGTATCTGAAACGCCACACGTCGCCAACCATCGAGTAGTAAACTAAACGACTATGCATCGTCTGTTGATCCTCGCTGCCACTCTCTCAACGATCACCTCCGCCCAGAGTATCGACCTGTTCAAGCCGCTCCACTTTCGCGAAATCGGTCCCGCGACCCCCGGCGGCCGTACCGACGACTTTGCCGTCGTGGAGAGAAACCCGAATATCGTCTACGCCGGAACTGCGTCCGGCGGCGTCTGGAAGAGCGTCAACGGCGGCCTGTCATGGAAGCCGGTCTTCGACGATCAGAGCGTTTCGACCATCGGCGACGTGACGGTTTCGCAATCGGAGCCGGATGTGGTGTGGGTCGGAACCGGAGAGGCGAACAATCGCCAGAGTTCGTCGTGGGGCAACGGCGTTTATAAGTCGACCGATGGCGGCGCGCGCTGGACCCACATGGGCCTGAAAGATACGCATCACATCGGCCGCATCCTGATTCATCCGGCGAACGCCAATGTCGTGTATGTCGCGGCGCAAGGCCACCTCTGGGGTCCGAACGAAGAGCGCGGTCTTTTCAAGACCACCGACGGCGGCAAGACGTGGCAGAAGGTTCTCTACATCAATCCCGATACGGGCGTGACGGATATCGCGATGGATCCGCAGAACCCCGATACGATCTACGCGGCCGCGTACCAGCGCCGCCGCACCGTGTTCGGAATGAACGGCGGCGGACCGGGAAGCGCGATTTATCGCACCACCGACGGCGGCGCGCACTGGACCAAACTCACCGAAGGATTGCCGAAAACCGATCTGGGGCGCATCGCGCTGGACGTGTATCGCCGCAATGGCAACGTCGTTTACGCGCTGGTGGAGAGCGAGGAATCGGGAATCTACCGCAGCGACGATAAGGGCGAGCACTGGCGCAAGATGAGCAACACCAATCCGCGCCCGATGTATTTCAGCCAGGTCCGCGTCGACCCGAATAACGATCAGCGCGTCTGGGTCGCCGGCGTGAACATGGAATATTCCGAGGACGGCGGCAAGACATTCGTGCAGAATCGCATCACGAAGATTCACGTCGATTTTCATGCCATCTGGATCGACCCGTCGAATTCGGACAACATGGTGGTCGGCTGCGACGGCGGGATTCACTTCAGCCACGACGCAGGCCGGTCATGGGATTCGCGCGAGAATATCGCGCTGGGCCAGTTCTACGAGATCGCCTATGACATGGGCCGTCCTTACAAAGTCTGCGGCGGGTTGCAGGACAATTCGTCCTGGTGCGGTCCCAGCGCGACCACCAACACGCGCGGGATTCCGAACAGCGAGTGGTACACGGTGGCGGGCGGCGACGGATTCTACTCGCAGATCGATCAGGAAGAACCGTGGATCGTCTACGGCGAATCGCAGGACGGCAACATCATCCGGCGCGATCTGCGGACGCACGAATCGAAAAGCATCCGTCCGCGCGAGGACGACGATAAAATGTCGCGCTACCGTTTCCAGTGGAATTCGCCGATGGTGAATTCGAAGCACGATCGCAAGACGCTGTACTACGGCGGAAACTTCGTTTTCAAGTCCGTCGACCAGGGCGATAACTGGAAGCGCATCTCGCCGGACCTGACCAATAACGTGCATCGCAATACGTTGAGCATCATGGGCAAGAAGGTGGAGGATCGCACGACGCTGTCGCGCAACGACGGGGTGGCGGCGTCGCCTTCGATCACCACGCTTGCCGAGTCGGCCGTGCGCGCGGGCATCCTGTGGGCGGGAACCGACGATGGAAACGTGCAGGTGAGCCGCGACGGCGAGACCTGGAAGAACGTCACCGGAAATTTTCCGGGCGTTCCCAAGGGAACTTACGTCAGCCGCGTCGTGCCGTCGGCCTTCGATGCCGGGACGGCCTATGTCGCTTTCGACGGACATCGCGGCGACGATTACAACATCTATCTCTTCAAGACCACGGACTTCGGCGAAACGTGGAAGTCCGTGACGAACGGCATTCCGAAGAACGAAGGCACACTGCATGTCGTGCGCGAGCATCCGCGCAACAAGAATCTGCTCTTTGCCGGCGGCGAGTTCGGGTTGTATGTGTCCTTTGACGGCGGCGATAACTGGCAGGAATTCAAGAACAACCTGCCGCGCGTGCCCATCGACGATCTGCAGATCCACCCGCGCGACAACGACCTGATCGTCGCGACCCACGGAAGATCGGCGTGGATTCTCGACAGCATCTATGGTCTGGAGCAGATGAATCCGCAGACGGCGAACACGCCCGTCATGGTGTTCCATGTTCGTCCCGGCGTGATCTGGAAGATGGCGAGCCTCCGTGATTTTGAAGGGCACGACCAGTTCTACGGCGAAAATCCGCCCTATGGCGCGATTATCGATTTCTGGGTAAAGTCGAAGCCCGACATGAAGGACGTGAAGATCACCATCACGCGGCAGGATAAACTGATTGCGACTCTCAAGCCGAAATCGCTGGAGGCGGGCCTGAATCGCATTGTGTGGGACATGCGCGCCGATCGTCCGGTGCCGCTGACGGCGCAGGAAGAAGCGCAGATCGAGCGTCAGGCCGCATCGGGCGGTCCTGCGCAGCCGCGCGGCGGGCCGCTGGTCGACCCGGGCGGGGAATACACGGTCGAAGTGCAGATCGGCTCGAACAAGGACAACAAGAAGTTCAACATTCAGGACGATCCTCGCATCACGTGGTTCACGCAGGCCGACCGGCAGAAGCGCCGCGCGGCGATCGACGAATTAGTCGGAATGGCGAAAGATGCCGACGCGCTGCGAAAGAAATTCACGGCGGCGGATCAATCCATCACGCAGCTTCAGGCCGCCTGGAAGCGTCCCGACGCGGTGAAACCGGCGGCGAATATCCAGAAAATGGCCGGGGATTTAAAGAAATCCATGGACGATATGCGTCCGCTGTTTGTGAATCGCGGCTTCGGCGGGGAGCAGAACGTGTCGCGCGAGGAGCGCCTTGCGGAACTGGCGAAACCCGAGCCTGACTTCGTCCTCCCGGCGGTCACGCAGCGGGTGCAGCAGATGATCAACCAGGTGGAAAGCTACTCGGCGGCTCCGAGCAAGAGCCAGCTCGATCAGATCGCGCTGACGAAGACCGCGATCGCCGACGCAGGCAAAAAGATGGACGGCCTGCGCGGCGAGGTGACGAAGTTCAACGACGCGATGAACGCAGCGAAGGTCCCGTTCGTTCCGGTGCCCTAGCCGTCAGCGGCTGAATTCAGCGTCTTCCTGAAGCGTGAAGCGGATCGGCGTTTCGACCAGTAACTTGATCTCTCGCTTGCCGGTCACGGCCGATCCGACGGTTCCCGCCGCGGCTCCGGCGCCTGCGCCGATCAATGCGCCCGCGCCTCCGCCGGCGATCGCGCCGATCATCGCTCCTCCGCCGGCTCCCCCGCCGATCCAGGAAAAGGCGTTTTTCTTGTGGCCCGCGCTCGCCCGCGAATAGCCGCTCGAATGAATGTCGAAGCCGCGCCCGTCGATCGTGAACGAGTCCAGCTTCAGCGCCATCACCGCGTTTCCCTTGAAGCGGCCCGAGGGGTGGCTCTGCGTGATGTGTCCGCGGAAGATGGTGCCCTTCGGAACGATCACGCGATCGCCTGAGACCAGCGGTTCATCGAGCACCGCCGTGAAATGGTCGCCCGCGCGATTCCGCTCCGTGTCGAGCGTCTCCTGCAAACGCACGCGGAAACTGGTTCCTTGCGGGATCGTCTCCACCGGAGCCGCCGTCTCCGAGGCCTGCACCGTATCGGTCGTCGCGCGGCTGCATCCGCCCGCAGCGGCTAATCCCAAACAGAGGACAACAGAAGTGAACTCTCGCATCGCGGACCTCCCTGTAACGTTTGCCGAACGGCTGGAACTTTTTTCCGTCGGGGCGAGGTAAGTAGAAGATCTTTCGTCGCCGTGAGGAAAATCAGCAACTGTGATTCCGTTCGCCGTGGCGTACCACGGTTACGATCCACTCAGGTATCAGCCGAGCGCCTTTACGAGCATCACCACAGCAGTCGACCCTGCTTTGCGATCTTTCGCGATCTCCTGATAATCAGGCGATTCCGAAAATTCGCGGAAGGCGGCTTCATCGGGGAAGGAGAGCACCACCACCTTGTTGCACTCCGAGCTTCCCTCCACCACTTCCGGCGTTTCATCCGCAGCGAGCAGGCGGCCCTTGTAGCGCTTGAACACATCCATGAAGCGCGACTGGTAGCGGTCGTACGTCGCGCGATCGTGGATTTTCAATTGGGCGATCGCGTAGACCATTAATACGCCTTCGCGATCACCACGCGGCGATCGACCGTCTCGCCGGTGACGATGCATTTGCCCGGACCGTCGTATTCGTCGACCAGCGGAATATTGCGCACCGTCGCCTTGAACTCCTTCATGCGGGCGTCGCAGACGGCGTCGTCCTTCATGTGCGCCATGACGAATTTGCCGCCGCCTTTTTCCGCCGTGACTTCCTTCAGGATTTCCTCGACCTCGCCGATCGAGTTCGCGAGCACCGTGTTGCCCTTGAGACGCTTCTTCGCCGACTCGTAGAGATCGGTCTGCATCTGGAGCAGAGTCGCCGGCAGCTTTCCCTTCAACTCCGCTTGCGGGAGGATCTCTTTCGTCCCCGTATCGCGACGCTTCAACACCACATTGCCCGACGCCAGATCGCGAGGACCTAATTCCAGCACGACCGGCACACCGCGCCGTTCCCAGTGGAAAAACTTCGCGCCGGGCGATTGGCCTTCACGATCGTCCACCTTCGCGCCGACCTCCTTCGCGATCGCGTGCGCCGCTTCCAGCACCTTGGACTTTTCGTCGTCCTTGCGATAGATCGGCACCACCACCGCCTTGACCGGCGCAAGCTTCGGAGGCAGCACCAAGCCCTTATCGTCGGAGTGGCTCATGATCAGCCCGCCGATCAGTCGCGTCGAAACACCCCAGCTTGTCTGCCAGACGTAGTCCAGCTTTCCCTCCGGCGACTGGAACGTCACGTCGAACGCTTTGCCGAAGTTCTGGCCCAGATCATGGCTGGTCCCGGCCTGGAGTGCGAGGCCGTTCTGCATCATCGCCTCGATCGAGTAGCTCTTCAGCGCGCCCGCGAATTTTTCCGAATGCGTCTTGACGCCCTTGATCACCGGCATCGCCATGACGTCTTCGGCCACCTCGGCATACACGTCCAGGATTCGCAGGACTTCCTCGATCGCTTCCTGATGCGAGGCGTGCGCGGTGTGGCCTTCCTGCCAGAGAAACTCGGTCGTGCGCAGGAACATGCGGGTCCGCAATTCCCAGCGCACCACGTTGGCCCACTGGTTCACCAGCATCGGCAGGTCGCGATAGCTCTGGATCCATTTGGCGAAAAAATGCCCGATGATCGTTTCCGACGTCGGGCGGATCACGTAGGGCTCTTCTAATTCTTTGCCGCCGGCGATCGTCACCACCGCCAGTTCCGGCGCGAAGCCCTCCACGTGTTCGGCTTCTTTCTGAAGGAAACTCTGCGGGATCAGCAGGGGGAAATAGACGTTCTGGTGCCCGGTCGCTTTGAAGCGGTCGTCGAGTTCGCGCTGCAGGATTTCCCAAACCGCGTAGCCGTTGGCCTTAATGACCATGCAGCCTTTGACGATTTCGGCGGGCTCCGCCATGTCGCCCTGCAGGACGACGTCTTGATACCACGCAGCGAAATCCTGGCTGCGCGCGGTGATAGGAGATTCGGCCATGTTTTTCTAGATTACCGCGAGTGGTTTGCCATGCGATCCCGTTCGCTTTCGCTCACGGTTCCGCTCAGGGAACCCCGAGCGGCAGCGAGTAGGACTCGGGAGACGAGTCGGAAACAATTCCCGAAGTCCGGACGTCCAAGGAATTGCCGGAAAAACTGTTTGCTGTCTTATGAAAGCGGCAACGGCGAGCGATACGGGTGAGGCGCTTGCGGCTTGAAACCGGCTTCGGCTATACTCCGCAAAGTACCAACACCTTTTATTCTCAATCGTTCAGGCGCGTGTGGAGGTTCCTAGCAGTGGTGATCAAGAGCACGATCGCAGCGGTGGTGGTCATTTCGTTGGCCTCCCTGGCGGGGGCTCAGGAAAAGAAAAAAGAGTGGAAGGACCGGGGCGAATACGACCTGTATGAGTCGATCACGAAAACCCAGGACCCCAACCAGTGGCTCGCGGCGATCGACAAATGGAAAGCACAGTACCCTCAGAGCGATTATGCCGACGTCCGCCGCCAGCTCACGCTGGAAACCTATCGAGCCCTGAACAAACCGCGCGAGGCGTTCGACGCCGCGGGGGAAGTGCTCAAGGACAATCCCAATAATCTGGTGGCGCTTTCGGCGATCGTCGGCTACGTCTATGGTCTGGTTCCGTTCGGCGTAACTCCGCTCACGCCACAACAGCAGGCGGACCTGGACACCGCATCCAAAGCCGCGCAGCAGATTCTGACGAACCTCGACGCGATTTATTCCAAGGACAATCGTCCGCCCGCGATGACCGACGCCCAGGCCGCGCAGGCCAAGCCGCAGTTGAAGGCCTTCGCGCAAAAGACCGTCGGATATATCGCGATCGAGCGCAAGGATTATAAGACCGCCCAATCCGAGCTGACCAAAGCCCTGGAGCTCGACCCGAATCAGGCCCAGGTTTCGTTCTGGCTGGGGACCGCGCTGCTCGCCCAGAACCAGGCCAATCCCGAGCTGCAGCCGGCGGCGCTGTACGAATTCGCGAGGTCCGCGGCCTACGACGGCACGGGAGCGCTTCCGCTTACGGATCGGAAGCAGGTGCAGGATTATTTAACGAAAGTTTATGCGCAGTATCACGGGTCGAACGACGGGCTCGATAAGCTGATGGCCTCGTCGCGCCTGAGCGCGCTGCCTCCCGCGGGATTTTCGGTGAAGAGCAAGGTCGATATGGAGCGCGAGCGGATCCAGGCCGAAGAAGCCGCGGCGCGCGCGAATCCGATGCTGGCGCTGTGGAAGCGCATCAAGTCCGAATTGCAGGGGCCCGAAGGCGCGGCCTATTTCGAAAATAATATGAAGGGCGCGGCGCTGCCCGCGGGCGTCAACGGCGTGACGAAGTTCAAGGGAAAAATCGTCTCGATGACGCCCGAGTCGCGTCCCAAGGAAATCGTCCTGGCGATCGAGGGAATGGCGCAGGACGCCACGTTGAAGCTGGATTCCGCGCTTCCGGGAAAGATGGAGCCGGGCGCGGAGATTGAATTTGACGGTGTGGCCGAGTCGTACACCAAGGATCCGTTCATGGTGACCTTCAACGTCGAAAAGTCCCATGTGGAAGGCTGGATGGGAAAGAATGCTCCCGCCGGCAAAAAACACACGATAACGAAAAAGAGTGGCGGCAATTGAATAGTGCCAAGCGACGCCAAGTCGTGATACATTATGCTTCTTAGCGAGGTTCGCGTGTCCAATAAAAATATGACAAAGATTGCTCTGGCGTTCGTAGCGGCAATGGCCCTGCTGGCCGCTCAGGAAGCACCGAAGAAAGTGGCGAAGGATCAGGCTGAGGCCGATCTGATCAACGGAATCACGAAGGAGCCGGACGGCGCAAAGCGGCTGGCGAATCTCGAGAAGTGGTCGAAGGATTATCCGGAGACCGCGTTTTCCGACGAGCGCGACGAGATCTATCTGGCGACCTACCAGCAGCTCAACAAGGCTCGCGAAGCGTTCGACAAATCGCAGCAGATCCTCGCCAAGCATCCCGATAACTTCATGGCGCTCTCGACGACGATCGCCTACGTTCCCTTCCTGAACAACGGCAACCCGGCGCCGGGAGATCTGGACACTGCGGAAAAGGCGTCGAACCACGTGATCAACGACGCGGATTCGGTCTTCGCCGATAAGAACAAACCCGCCAATCAGACTGCGGATCAATGGGGCAAGATGAAGCCGACCATGGTCGCGCTGGCGCAGAAAACGATCGGGTTCGTTTATTTCCAGAAAAAAGATTGGCCGCGCGCGGAAACGGAGCTGACCAAGGCACTGAAGCTGGATCCGACGCAGGCGCAGAGTTCTTATATGCTGGCCAACGCGCTGTTCTCGCAGCGCCAGCAGAGTCCGGCCAAGCAGCCGCCGTCGATTTTCGAATTCGCGCGCGCCGCGGTTTACGACGGTCCCAACGCGCTGCCGGCGCAGTTGCGGGGGCAGATCAACACGTCGGTGACGAAGACGTACAAGGCGTATCACGGCAGCGATGAAGGGCTCGACAAGCTTCTGGCCATGGCCAAGACTAACGCGCTTCCGCCCGATGGCTGGACCATCGCCAGCACGGCCGACATCGCCCGGGTTCAGGCGGAGAAGGAAGCCGCCGAGGCGGCGGCGAATCCGATGCTGACCATGTGGAAGACCATCAAGTCCGGCCTGACCGGCGACAATCCGGATGGGTTCTTTCAGGGCTCGGTGAAAGATGCCGCGCTTCCCGGCGGCGCCAACGGCGTGACCAAGTTCAAAGGTAAACTGATTTCGACCAAACCGGAACTGCGTCCCAAAGAACTGCTCATCTCGGTCGGCGGCGGCGATACCGCGGATTGCATGCTGAAGCTCGCCGAGGGGCAGA
>JAIQFJ010000082.1 GCA_020073325.1 Terriglobia bacterium
CTTTCTCATTGGCCGGTTTTCAGGTGACCGCCATTGGCCGGTTTTGAGGTGACCGCTGAGGCCACCAGAGTGAGGCTGACGCCGACTGCCACAGACTGCCCAACATTCTCGATTTCGATTGCATCCCACCACTGGCCCTCGCCCTGTGAAATGCGCCTCATAATTAACGCCGGACGGGTATCGTGCCTGAACTTTTTGTAAGAGAGCGCAAAGGCGAGCACGGATATCACAACGCTACTACCGGTAGCGATTGCTTGCCAATTCTGTTTCAGCGACAGCAACAGCACTGAATAAAAGCCCTGCCCTCAGTCTACGCACTCCTCAGTAAAGCGTGGGCGGGTCAAGCCAGGGAAATCCACAAAACGCCCGTTATCGGAAACGCTCTCCACAAAGCGGCGGGGGCCGGAAAATTTCGCGCGGCGCTACAGCGCCGCTTAGAAACACGGGCGGGGGCTATGGCATCTCCCACGGGTTGAGAACGTCAATGCCGGTTCCCGCGTAGTCTTTCACGTTACGCGTTACCAGAACGAGATCGTGAGCCAGCGCGGTTGCTGCGAGCTGTGAATCGAGGGTCGGAAGGGGCCGCCCCTTATCATGCAGCGATGCGGTCAGATGAGCCCAGCATGACGCAACCCGTGCATCGAAGGCAAGAATCCGCCCCGCAAACCGCGCCGGAAGGTCTTCGTCGAACCAGCGCTGCAAGTCCCGGCGTCGTTTGCCTTCCTCCTTGCGCAAATTGCGCAAAATTCCTTTTTCGATCTCGGCCAGCGTCAAAACGCTGACATCCTGTGAGGCTTCCGGTGTCGTATCCAGCCAGTTCACAAGGCCCGCATGAGGCAATTGTTCCCGGTTATACTCCGAGACAACGTTGGTGTCGATGAGATACCCTCTCATTCGAGGTCAAGGGCGCGCGGGTAGTCCCGCACTCGCTCCAGATCGAGATTGGCTCCACGCAGCGGCGAATTCATAAAAAAATCGTGCAGGCTTCCACTGGGCGTCACCTGTGGCGCCGGGGATTTTTCATCGAGGGCATCGAGGGCCTTTTCGATCAGCTCGTCCACGTTGTGGAAATGGCGGCCCTGCAATTGCGCGCTCACGCGCTGCGCCAGTTCGGGTTTATGGATTTCAAGGTTCATGGTCATGTCCTCCTTTTCAAGGTTATCGTGAAACGGACTTTTACACGGGTACGCCTGCCTTGTCACTTCGCCGTTTTGATTTCAGGCGCGGGCCAATCCGCGCCCTGAAATCGAATGGCTACCCCTCCGGCACGGCTGCGAACGCGGTCAATCCCCGAAGCCCGAAGAGTCAAGAAAGCGGTTTTCGCTGCGCGGCACGCGCACGAAAATTTGCTTTCTGACGCGTCTCAACCGGCTGGGCCCTCACATTCTCCGCCCCCCACGCCTCCAGGCTTGCCATATTGCCCCGGGTGTGCGCCACAAAAGTGATAGCGGGAGTTGATCAGGCAGCGCGGGCGTTGTCCCAGTAGTCCTCAAATCTTCCGTTGAATTGGCAGCAGCGCAGAGCGGTAATGGCGTTGGCACCTTGTACGGTCCAGAACATGCCGGATTGCTTGAGGCGTACACCAACGATGGATTTACAACCGGCTTCGATCACGCCGGAGCCGACGAAGAACCCTTTTGCCCGAAACTCCGGATACTGCATCCGATGCGTATTGGTTTCGAAGTAATCAGCTTCTTTCCCAATCTCTTCCGCCAGGCCGGGTTGAGTTCCGGCGTGCTCGGCGGCGATTTCGCGCAACCACTCCACGAGAAGTTCCGTCCAGCCGTGATCGAGCAGGTCTTTCATGGGTATCATCCAGCGTTTCTTTGCCGCCGCATCATGGGGATAAAGCAAGGCGGCCATCTCCCACAGGTGTTGCCTGGCATGATAGAGATCGACGATCTGGACCGCGCCCGGGAAGTGACGATCAGCCAGATTCCAGATCCAGACAGCGCCGTCGCCAATCACGATTTTGGTTGTGGCCCACTCCCAGCCCCTGCGCCAGGCTTCCGTATAGATGCGGTATCCGAACTCGTCGGCGGTTTCGATAGCTCCCACATAAGTGGTCGAATCAGAGTCGCGGATAGGCCGGCCCTCGTTATCGACGATGGTTTGCGTGAACACGGCACCGAGCTTGCACTCCCGAGTGCGGGCTCGTTGTCCTTCGATTCTGCCGGTCCTGCCCTCGGCTTCAGCGGCCACAACCGGGATCTGGACACCATCCATCAGGACATACATTTTCGGGATGGTCTGTTTGGAGACGATGGGCAGGACGAGTTGTTTGGCCCGGTCGATTTCCTGCTTGTCCCGGCGGGCGATGGCCGCGCCAATGGTTTCAGCCGCCCGCTCGATAGCTTTGGCGGGGACTTCCAAACCCGCCAGGACCTTCATCGGCTCACAGGCGGGCGCGAACGGTATCGCGGCACCCACCACTGCTTCCATGCGTCTGACACCGGGCGAAGATTCCAGACCGACAATGCCCAGTTCGCAATCGACCGGACACTGTCCACTGGAGCAGTGTGAACACAGGTAATAGGGGCGCCGGACCTTCACCGTACCGACTACCGAAAGGAAGTTTTTGTTGCGCAGTTCCTTGAAACGCGCCGTGTGACCGCACGAACAGGGCACTTCAAGGCGATCGGCATCCGGCGGTTCGAATTGCAGCAGTTGCGTCAGGGCCGCAGCTCCGGCCTGATGCATGGCGGCGCGGATGGCTGTCTCGACACTCTCCAGATCGAGCCTCCCTGTCGCCTTGCGGTCGCGGAAAATGATCCGCAACAGTTGCTCTACTTCGCGCGCGACTTCTTTTTGGATCGCTTCGACCGTTTTTTTTCCTGTGCCGACGGCGCGGTCTGTTCCACCGGGCGTAATCGACAAATTTTCCGATTAACGCCCACCAGATCATCGGTCAAGTGCTGGAATTTGCGGTACTCCGCGATCTCACTCTCTGCTTTACGAATGGCCGCGGGAGAAGCAAGACTTTGCGTCACCGTCTTGCCGTCGATCTTCTGGGTGAGTTGGTAATACGGGCCATGTCCCGGGTCGTCAGGCTTGGCACAATGGCACGAGGGCTTTCCACATCTCATCGTCGGACTTGAGATTGAACCGGGTTGAAAATCTCCCAGTTCAGCAACCTGGCGTAAAAGTGCGGATCGTTCATCAATCAAAACCAACAGCGGATCGGACATAGTATGGTCTCCTTTCTTTAAGTTTTACATACTTAAAGAATCGGGGCGAAAAAAAGAGAATCCGAACATCCCTCATTTTTGTGGCGCACACCCTCGACCTGAAGCAGGTCGTCGGTCGTCCTTTGAATGTGCTTCGCGATCTGATGCCCGCGGGCGGGACCGAACAGCAGGGTTCGCAGAATCAGCATGTCGAGCGTGCCCTGCAGAAGCTCGATCGAATTGCGGTACGGTTCGCGTTTTGCCATGTTCTGGAAGACAGTCTACCAGACTTCCGGCAGACTGTCTTCCAGAAGCCCCGTCTCGAACTGCCCGGAGCTCGCCACAACCACCCGGCGCCGGAGCGGCCGCAGCCGTATCAGTAAATTGATACGATTCGAGCCGCTTTGCCGCGATGTGGTCATGACAAGCCTTGAACAACCCATTCACGAGATCCTGAACCAGATGGAAACCGCCTGGAACCGCTCCGACAGCGCGAGCTTTGCGGCGCTGTTCGCCGAGGATGCCACTTTGATCCAGATCTTCGGCGGGCAGTTGGACGGACGCGCCGCCATCGAGGGCTCCCATCGCGTGATCTTTGACACGATCTACAAGGGCAGCCACGCCAGCTTCCAAGTGCAGAGTATTCGCTTCCTTCGACCCGATGTCGCGGTCGTGTTCACCCGCGCGCGTGTGAAGTTTCAGGAAAACAATCAGCCGCGCGAACTGGAGACTCGTCCAACCATGGTCGTCGTCAACGAGCGGGATCAGTGGCAAATCGTGGCTTTCCAAAACACCAGGATTTCCGAAATGCCGTCCGCGGCCCAGGCTGCGGCGCGTCTTGCAAAGTAACGCCACCGCCGATTTCATGCAACGATAGGTGATGGGGTCAAGCACGTCGCTCGGAGGACGTTTCTGGTGTCTGATCGCCGCCACTTTTCTCGGATTCCTTGGATTCGGATCGGTGCTGCCGGCACTGGCGCCGCACATCCGCCTCGATCTGGGCGCTTCGGATCGGACCGTCGGATTCGTCATCGGCACATTTTCCGTGGTCGCTTTGTGTAGCCGCCCGTTCGCGGGACGGCTCGCCGATCGAAAAGGCCGCAAGCGCGCGTTTCTCACCGGACTCCTGAGTTGTTCCTGCGCGGGCCTGACGTATCTTCTGCCCTGGGGCGTCAAGGCGATGTATCTGGGACGCGCGCTGCAAGGCATCGGCGAGGCTTGCCTCTACACCGGAGCCGCGGCGTGGGCGGTCGAGCTCGCGGGCGTGCATCGCAGCGCGCGAGCCTTGGGTTACGTCAGCAGTGGAATCTGGGGCGGCATCGCGGCAGGGCCGCTGGCCGGCCAGATCCTGGGATCCTTCAATCGCGCCGCGATGTTTCAAGTCGTTGCGGCGCTGGGTGCCGCGGCGTTCCTCTCGCGCGTCGCCGAGGATTACAAGCCGCATCATCATGGAAGCAGCAAGTGGTTCCGTCCGTCGCTGATCGCATCGGGAGTGACCGTCGGATTCGTGAACGTTTACTATCCCGTGGTCACGGGATTTCTGATCCTGCATCTGGCGCAGCGCAGCCAGGCCGGACCGGTGGCATTTTCCGTCTACGCGGGCTTCGTTCTCCTTTCGAGATTTTTCCTGGGCGGGCTGCCGGATCGCGTCCATCCGCGCACCACGTTTTATCTCGGCATCGTCTGCATGGTGATCGGCCTGACCATCATCGCGGCGGGACCCACGTGGACCTGGGCCGTCATTGCGTCGGCGATTTTAGGGTTTGGCTATTCGTTCCCGTGGGCCTCGATTGCGGCGACGGTGATGCGTCGCGCACACGCCAGCGAACGCGGCTCGTCGGTCAGCGTGCTGAGCGCGTTTTACGACGTGTTCGTCGGCGCCAGTTCGTTTGCCGCGGGAATCCTGGCGAATTCGTTCGGCTACGGCGCTGCGTTCATCATGGCGATTGTCGCGCTGTTCGCAGGGGCGGCCGCGGCCGCGGTCGTATTTCGAGAGAACGATGCGGCTGAGGAATTTTCTTCACCCGCGTTTCAATCGGCCTCCTCGAACGATTGACTCCCGCAGGCTAACTCCACGGGATTACAATTCTGTGGTGACTCTCTTTCCTCTGCTTGTGATCCTGTCGACGGCAGCGCTGGCTCAGGACCAGACCGGCGTCCTCGGACAAATCAAGGTCCGCGAAATCGGACCCGCCGTGGTCGGTGGACGCATCGACGATTTCGCCGTCGCCGGCTCGAATCCCGACACGATCTATGTCGCGACCGCTTCCGGAGGGATCTGGAAAACCGCCGACGGCGCGATCACCTGGAAGCCGATCTTTGAGCACAACGGCGCGATGAGCATCGGCACGATCGCGGTGGCTCCGTCGAATCCTGCCATCGTGTGGGCCGGGACCGGCGAGGCCAACAATCGCCAAAGTTCGTCGTGGGGCGACGGCGTTTATAAATCGATCGATGGCGGCGAGACGTGGACGCGCATGGGACTCGGCGACTCGCACCACATCGGCCGCATTGCGATCGATCCGCACAATCCGCAGATCGTCTATGTGGCCGCCCTCGGCCATTTGTGGGGAGCGAATCAGGAACGCGGGTTGTACAAGACGGTTGACGGCGGGAAGACATGGAATCGCGTGCTGTTCGTGAATGAGGACACGGGCGTTGTCGATGTTAAGATCGATCCGCGCAATCCCGACACGATTTTCGCCGCTGCCTACGAACGCAGGCGGACACCGTTCGGCTTCAACGGCGGCGGACCCGCGAGCGCGCTGTACAAATCGTCCGACGGCGGCGCGACATGGAAGAAGCTCACCAAGGGACTTCCCTACGCCAGCGGATCCGGCGACACCGGACGCATCGGCGTCACGATTTATCCGCGCGATCCAGCCATCGTTTACGCGATCGTCCAGCACGCCGACGGCGGGATCTTCCGCAGCGAGGATCACGGCGAAACCTGGACGAAGATGAGCAGCGCGAATCCGAATCCGCCGTACTTCAGCAATCTTTTCATCGATCCGAACAACGATCTGCGCATCTGGATCGCGGCGCTGCAAGGCAGCGGCGAACTTGCCGGAGTGGCCTATTCGCAGGACGGCGGCAAGACGTTCGCGCCCACCTGGGGCACGAAAGTTCACGCCGATTTCCACGCCATGTGGATCGATCCGGCGAATTCGAATCACATGCTGATCGGCGTCGATGGCGGAATTTATATGACGCGCGATCGCGGTATCAACTGGGATCATCTGAACGACATCGCGATCGGCCAGGCGTATCAGGTCGGCTACGATATGGCGCGGCCGTATCATGTCTGCTCCGGCTATCAGGACAACGGAAGCTGGTGGGGACCCTCCGCCGTCCGCAACGTCAATGGAATTCTGAACAGCGACTGGGTGGAGGTTCTGGTCGGCGACGGCTTCCATTGCCAGCCCGATCTGGCCGATTCGAACCTGGTCTACATCGAGTCGCAGGACGGCAGCCTGCTGCGCATCAACTTCGCCACGCACGAGCGCGCCACCATCGTGCCACAGCCCAAGCCCGGCGAGCCGCCGTATCGTTTCGAATGGAATGCGCCGATCGAAATTTCGACGCACGACGCCAAGACGATTTACTTCGGTGCGCAATATCTTTTTAAATCCACCGATCGCGGCGACACCTGGACCACCATCAGCCCCGATCTGACTACGGGCGCCGACCGCAACAACATGCCGATCCTCGGCAAGCTTCCCAAGGACAAAATTCTGTCGCGCAATTACGGCGTGACGTGGTACCCGTGCATTACGCGCATCGCCGAATCGCCGGTGGATGGAAATGTCGTGTGGGTCGGCACGCAGGACGGCAACCTGCAAGTGACGCGCGACGGCGGCAAGTCGTGGACCAACGTTGCGGATCGCGTCCCAGGCGTTCCCAAGGGAACCTACGTGAGCGGGATCGAGGCGTCGCGCGCGGGCGCGGGCGCTGCTTACGTCACCTTCGACGGACATCGCGGGGACGACTTCAAGCTCCACGTGTTCTTCACCAGCGATTTCGGAAAAACATGGCAGTCCGTGTCCGGCAATTTGCCGGCGGCGGCGGGAACCGCGCGCGTGATTCGCGAAGATCCTCGCAATCAGAACCTGCTGTTCGCCGGCACGGAGTTCGGCGCCTACGTTTCGTTCGACCGCGGCAAAGCGTGGGAACTGCTCGGGTCGAATTTTCCGCAAGTGCGCGTCGACGACATCAAGATCCATCCGCGCGAGCATGACCTGATCATCGCGACCCATGGCCGCTCCTTGTGGATCCTGGACGACATCACTCCGCTCGAACAAATGAGCCGGGCCGCGCGCCAGGAGATGACGCTGTTCGATTTGCGCCCGGCAACTTCGTGGCGGCTGATCGAAACATCGAGCGGCCAGGAAGGCCAGCGCCCCTTCGCCGGCGCGAATCCGCCGCCTGGAGCCGTGATCAATTACACGTTGCCGAAAGCCACCAATGATAAAGTCACCGTCACGATTCTCGATTCGCAAGGCAACGTCGTGCGCGAGCTCGCCGGCACCGGATTCGAAGGACTCAACCGCGTCACCTGGGATCTGCACTATCCGCCGACCGGTCCCTCGACGGCCGAACAGAAATGGGCCATCGCCGGCGGATTCTTCTATCGCGGCGCGGACGGACCGATGGTCGAGCCAGGCGTCTATACGGTCAAACTGAGCCAGGGCGCGAATCAGGCAACGAAAACCGTCACAGTGTCCGAAGATCCCGACATCCATATGTCGGCCGAGGATCGCGCCGCGCGGCACACGGCGATCATGCGCGCTTACGATCTCTACAAGTCCGGCATCGACGGCGCAACGCGTCTGCGCGCGCTTCGCAACACCGTCGCGGCCACGACGAAAACCTGGAAGTCGGACACGGCGATTCCCGAGCAGGCCCGCAAGGACCTCGAGGCGTTTTCGAGAAAAGCGGACGATCTCGCGCCGCTGCTCTCCGGTAATCCGAATCCGGCAGCGTCCGCCGGTGCCTACACGCCGCCGACGCTGCCGGAACAGCTCGCGCACGTTTTGTTCAGCCTCGAAAATTATTCCGCCGCCCCGCGTGCGCGCGACACCGAACAGCTCACCGCGCTGGAGGGCTTACAACAGGACGCCTTGCGACGCTTGAAGCAGCTCATCGACGTCGATCTGGCGGCTCTGAATAAGACCTTGTCGGCCTCGGGCGTGCCATACGTGACACTTCCCGCGCAAACGCGCTGAACCGCGGTTTTCGGCGAAAAAGCCGCCGATTTCCCGCAAGTAGAAGTGGGGATGCAGCGGAGGGTGCTAGACTTCTGTACATCTTCGTAACTGCGGATGCGATTTTCGATCATCATCCCGAGCTTTGCGCGGCCCAAGCCTCTGCACCGGTGCCTGGCCGGGTTGGCCGCGCTCGACTATCCGCGCGATCGATTCGAAGTGATCGTCGTCGACGACGGGAATCCCGATCCTCTGGACGAAATTGTCCGTGAGTTTGACGGGCACTTGAGGATCACTCTGGTCCGGCAGGCGAATTCGGGTCCCGCGATCGCGCGAAACGCCGGCGCACAGCACGCACGCGGGGAATGGCTCGGGTTCATCGACGACGACTGCGTCGCGCACCCGGACTGGCTCGCGCAAATCGACGACGCCGCCGCAAAATGGCCCGAAGCGATGCTGAGCGGCGACACGGTCAATGCGTGTTCCGGTAACGTCTTCGCCGAGCTGAACCAGATCCTGGTATCCACCGTCACACGCTGGTTAAAGGAGCACGACAGCGCGCTGCATTTTTTCCCGTCGAACAATCTGTTTTGTCCCGCGGCAAGCTTTCAGCGGATCGGCGGCTTCCATCCCGATTTCAGGATCGCCGCGGCCGAGGATCGCGAAATCTGCGCGCGCTGGCTGGCCTCGGGCGGCGAAATGGTGGAGGTTCCGGAGGCGAGGATCAGTCACTCGCATCCGCAGACGCTAACCACCTTTTTGCGAATGCATTTCCGTTATGGAAGAGGCGCCGCGACGCTGCACCGGTCCAGGAACACAAGCCCGCGCCAATTTGCGACTCGAGGATTGCACACCGCTCTGCTGCGCGCGACGCTGCGAGAAGATTCCGCGTCGCGACGCGTCGTTCTTCCCGTTCTCATGTGCGCGGCTCAGGCGGCCGAAGCGGCGGGATACATTTTCGAATCTCTGGGCAGATCCAGGGCAGCCGCGTTTTTTGAGAGCAGCCGCGACGCGCAAAACGAACCGAACGCCTAATGCGGCGCGCGTGCGCGCAGCCGGGCGGCACGACGCATCGACGCGATAAGCGCGACGGGTCCGCTGGCATAGCCGGACCACTCCCGCAGCATCAGCCGCAGCGGAAAGAGACGTTGTCCGCGAAATCGCCGGCCCAACTCAGCCACGAAAAGATTCGCGCGCCAGGCCGGGATCCACAACCAAAGGTGAAATAACGCGCGCGGGTCGCGATGGCGAAACAACACCAGCAGGCAAAAGCAAACCTCGCCGCGGCGATATTCGCACAACTGCCGCGCAAGCGCGTCCATCGTGTCGCGATGCGCGTGCTTCACCGATGCTGCCGGTTCCCGAAGAATGATCCGGTCGGCGCGCAGCAATCGATACAGCAGGTACAAATCCTCCCAACTTCCCGCGGGGCTGCCTCCACCCAGCGCCTCCTCGAACAGGCCGACGCGGTGATCGTCAAACAGGCTGCGGCGAATCGCGGAGTTTCCAATCCCTCCCACCTGCCACAGCGGAAGCGACCATCCGCGGCGGCGGAGCCAGGAAGCATCGAACCGCGCGGGGCTGCGTTGATGCCCGTGCGCCCCGTATGCTTCGAACAAACGTTCCGCTTCGCTCTCCACCCGAACCGGCGACACAGTGCCGAGAACCACGTCGCAGCTTTGCATGAAGATCGGCCCGACGATCGCGTCGAGCCACCCCGGCGAAACCTCCATATCGTCGTCCACAAAAACGACCACTTCCGAAGTCGCCGCGCGAACCCCCGCATTGCGCGCGAAGGACACACCGGAGCGCGGCTCCTCGATCCAGCGGACCTGAGGAAATTTCGTCTTCAGCTCCGCCGTGGAACCGCTGGCCGGGTGATTGTCGACCACGATGATTTCGAACGCGAGTCCGCTCTGTTGCCGGAGAATCGACGCGAGCAGGCGGTCGAGCGCTTCGGCACGATTGCACGTGCAGATCACGATCGACGCGCGGTTCATTCGGTCTTATTTTTCGACGGGCGCGCCCTTGAGCGTCCACTCCGACATCGAGCCGTCGTAGAGCCGGACATCGTAGCCCAGATATTTCAGCGTGAAGTACGACTGCGAAGCCTGCATCCCGGAATTGCAATAGGTCACCACCTTACGATCCGGCGTGACGCCAAGCGATTCGTACAGTTTGCGAAGTTCCGGTTCAGACTTCAGGGACTGATCCTCGCGGCTGACCTGATCCTCCATCCAAAAGAGGTTCAACGCGCCGGGAATATGCGAGCCTTTCTCGCCCTTGAAATCCCCCGCCTGCCGCACGTCGAGCAGCACTTCAGCCTTCGGCAGCTGCTTCACCGCGTCCATCTGCACCACCAGTTCCGGCCGGGGATGCGGAGTGAAATGGCCGGGCGAAGCCGGCGTGGCGTCTTTCGTCAGCGCGCGGCCTTCGCGGCTCCAGCGCGCGAGGCCGCCGTCGAGCAGCTCCGTGCGATCGCCGTGGCCGAGATAATCGAGCGTGAAATACGCGCGCGTGGCCGGCAGCACCGACGTGTCGCTATATAGAATGACGCGCGAATCGTCGGAGACACCCGCGGCTTCGAGCACACGCTTCAGATTTTCGACGGCGGGAAGTTCGTTGGGCACGCCGTCGCGAGCCACGACCAGTTCCGATTGCGGCACGAAACGCGCGCCGGGAATGTGTCCGGCGTCGTAGGCATTGCGATTCGTCGCGACGTGAAGGATCACGACATTCGGATCGTTGAGATGCGCAGCCAGCCACTCGGAGGAAGCCAGCATGTCGGGCTTCGAAGCCGCGGCGCCGAGGGCCGCGGCAAAAACGAACGGCGCTAGGTATCGGATGCTCATGGGGATCGTCCTCATTTCTTTAAATTCTTATAATATGCCTCGATCGGCGGGAACGGGCCGAAGCGGTGCTGTTCGAGCGGAAACGAATCCGCGTAGGGAGCGTAACCGGTATCCACCGGCTTCCTGGTTCGATCCGGATAATCGCGATCGAGCCCCGTCATTTCCGGGCGCGGCTTGGAGTTGATGTAGGCCGCAACATCGAACGCGTCGTCGTCGTCCAGATCCGCGCGGCCCAGCGGCATCTTCGTCTTGATGAACCGCGCCGCGGTCAGGATTCGATGAAGCCCCGCGCCGTCGTTAAAACTGTACGGTCCCCACAGCGGCGGAAAAACGTAGCCGAGCGTAAGATTCGTCGACGCCGCAAGACCCGCGCCGTCCTGTCCGTGGCACGCCGCGCAACGTTTTTCGAAAACGCGGCGGCCGTTTTCGAAATTCGCGGCGCGATTCGGAGTCTTCAGCGCCGCAGGATCGTGCGCCTTGCGCTGGCTCGCTCCCATGGCCGCGTCCTGATCGGCGAGAAAACGAAGATAGGCCACCATGGCGATCATCTCCGCACTGTTGTCGGCAAGCGCGCGGCCATTCATGCTGCGCATCATGCAGCCGTTGATGCGATCCTGTATGGTTTCGTTGCCAGCGCTGCGGGGCGAAATGCGCGGGTAGCGATTCATCGCCGTGGCCAGGCTCAGGTTGCCCGGCTCGACTCCCGCGCCGATGTGGCACGACGCGCACGCCAGCCGGCTGTCCGTGAATCTCATCTTTGGATCGGCCACGTCGGGTCCGAGAATTTCCGTCGTCTGCGCGATCAGCCGGTATCCATACTGCTCAGTGGCGACGTCGGGCGTACGCGCGGCAGGACTGTGCGAGGCCGAAACTCCGCGTCCCCAGATGACCGTCGCCGCCACCGTGATCAATCCGATCGCGGCGCAGCAGGCTAGAATCGCGCGCATTCCTCTCATATGTGCCCTTCCCGATCGTAGCTTCGCACGTTTTCCTGGAATCGGTACTTCGGCCGTTCGATCCATGCGCGCAAGCGCGGCGACGCGGCCCATGCCAGCAGAAACACGACCGCGAAAGCCATCGCGAGAAAAACGATGACATCCATGAGCGGCGCCATTGCCGGCATTGGATCGGTCATGTTCATTGCTGAAAGAATCCTCGCACGAAATAGGCTACAGCGGAAAGCTCGGCCTCGGACAATTCCCTGTTCCAGGGAGCCATCGGGGTTCCATCGACTCCATTTCTCAGCGCTCGCAGACTCGCCGCCATGCTGGGCCGGCCGGAGCGAAGATCGGCGGGCGCGATCGAAAATTGACCCGCCGCCGATCCGTCGCCGCCGCCTTTTTCGCCATGACATTGCGCGCATCGGTCGGCATAAACGCGCGCGCCGAGTTCCAGAACATCCGACGGAAGCGACGGCTCGGGCTGGACGGCGTGAAATCCGCGCACCACCTGCGCGATTGCGGAAAGATCCCGCGGAGCCAAATCGCGCCAGCCAGGCATCGCCGTTCCCGCGACTCCGTTCCACAGCGACGCGCTCAATCGATCGAGCGTGTACTCATGCTCGGCCAGATTCGCCGGACGCGGATGCAATCCCGCGGATCCCGGCCCGTCGCCTTCGCCGCGGAGTCCGTGACACGCTGCGCAGTATTGCGCATAGAGCTCCTTGCCGTGCGACAGATCCTGTGACGCATCAAGCCTCGGATGCTCGCCCGTGCGCCGAGCCATCGCGGGGCTCGCGTTCAATGCGGCGAACGCGAACCGGCGTTCGTCGTCCGAACAATTGCAGGCCGTACGGGCGTGCGCCTCTCCTTCGGGACCAGCCAAAGCGCGGTCGCGGCCCAGCGTTTCGAGATACGCCACCAGATCGCGACCCTCCTGACGCGGACGATCCGGCGCGCCGTCGAACAGCCACGGAAACGCAGGCATGACGGAATCCGCCACCAACGCGCGAGGCGCGTAGAGATGCGAGAACTGCCAGTCTTCCGGCCGGATCGACGCCTCGCGCGACAGGTCGGGACCGATGCGCCGCGTCCCCCACAAGTGCGGATAATCGAAAATCGTCTCCCACGCGAGCGTCGCGGCGCCGAAGCGCGAAACGTCGGAGGAAAGATAACGGATCTGCTGCGTATGGCAGTAGGCGCATCCTTCGCGCGCATAAATCGCGCGGCCGCGCTGCTCGCTTGCCGACAACGCAAGCGGATGCTCGGGCGAGGTCGCATGGATCTGATGCTCCAGCGCGCGACCCGGCCACACACCCAGCAGCAGGACCGACATCGCGAAAAATCCCAGGCCGCCCACCGCGGCCGCCAGATACGACATCCGCAGCGCGCGCCTCATTCGGACTCCGCAATCGCGAGTCGCGGCGCGATCTCAGAGACAGGCTTCAGTCCGACGCTGTCGCGAATCGCCGCGAGGCCCGCACCGGGATCGCCCGTCGTCAATCCAGCCAGCAGCGCAACGAAGCCGCCCGCGATTGGAACGAACGTCAGCGCGCGAAACATCCAGTAAGGACCTGCGGCGCGTACCGATTCGATCCACGGCGCGCTCGATTGCCACATCCGCGCCTCGACTAAACCCGCCACCGTCAGATCCGTCACCATCAGGATCACCCCGGCCAGCAGCAGCCAGTAGGACCACTCCAGCGCCTCCGCGTTATAGCGAGCCCACGGAATCCGCTGCCACACGTGAATCAATCCGCCCGCCGCCGCGAAGCTCGCGAATCCGAGCATCGCCAGGTGCGAATGTCCCACCACCCAGTCCGAAAAATGGACGCTCTGATTCACCGCCATCTGCGCCTGCACCGATCCCTGAATGCTCACGATGAGATAGAAGACGGTTCCCGTCGCGACGAATCGCAGGCCGAGGTCGCGCGGCAACCATCCCGCGCCGCGCAGCGAAAGCAGCAGATTCGCCACCACCAGGATCACGTCGACACCCAGCAGCGTCGACGCCGTGATCGCGCCGATCTGCGCGCTCATCGGGATCACCGAAAAAACGTAGTGGTGCGTCCCGTTCAGCGGATACAGGAAAAACAGCAGCCAGAAGCCGAGCATCGAAAGAAAATGGCTGAAGATCGGCCGCCGCGTCGCCGCCGGGATCACGAAATAAATCATGGCGAGCGCCAACGGCGTGACGAACAACCCCACCGCGTCGTGAATCCACAATCCGCTGAACGCCGCGCCGCGCGCCCCGGGAACCAGTTCGGGCACGAAATTCCCCATCGGATAAGCGAGCAGCGTGAAGACCAGTCCGCCGATGATGTACCAGCTCGACACGTAAAGGTCCTCGAGTCCGCGTGAAAAGAACGGCGGCAGGAACTGGATCGCCGCGAGCAGCAGCGCCAACACGACGAAAGCGTCGATCACCAGCGGAAATTCCGCCCATTCCAGCGGCTGGCTGAATCCCGCCAGCACCAGGATCCAGCCCGGCAGCACGATGGCGAAGTTCCACAACCCGAAGATCCATTGGCCCAGCCGGACGCTGGTCACGCGGCGTCCCGTCAGTAGCGGCACGGCGTGATAAAGGAATGCGAAGAACGCGTTCGCCAGCCACCCGAGCATGATCCCCTGCGTGTGGTCGTAGCGGAGCCGTCCCCAGGTGAGCCACGGCGATGCGCCCAGCGAATCGGGCGCGGCCATTTCGAGCGACGCGAAGAATCCGAACAGCAGCGAGACGAACAACACGATGATGGACGCCAGCCCGTGCGCGTAGACCAGCCGCGTTTCCACTTGTCCCCGCGAATCGCTCACGGCAAATCTCTTATCATTGGTCTTTGTTCTGAAGTGTTCGTTACGAACCTGAATTGTAACTCCGGAAGGGATCACTATGACCAGGAAAGCCGTTTTTCTCGCGATCGCCCTGACGCTGGCGGCCGTCGCCGTCGCCGTCTCGCAAACGCCGGCATCGCCCAAGCACCACGTCGTTTTTCAAATGACCGAGCCGCAAGGTCCCGCATGGGGAACGCTGTTCGGACACGTCAACAACCTGCGCGCGGCATTTTCGAAAGACGGCGGGTCGCAGGTGGAGGTGGTGTTCTTCGGCGGCGGGCTAAACATGCTGCGCAAGACCAACACCGAGTATGAGGAGCAATTGAAGCAGCTCGCCGATAGCGGCGTTACGCTCGCGGCATGCCAGAACGCGATGCGCCGGCTGAATCTGAAGACCGAGGACTTGTTCCCGTTCGTGACGCAGGTGGATTCGGGCGTCGCCGAGCTGGCGCGCAAACAGGAAGCGGGCTGGGCCTATATTCACTAGAGCGGAGCGTCGTTTGTAGCCCGCGCTACCCACTCGCTGGCGCTCGTGGTTCTGTGGTCTGCAACTCCATCGCTGGGACTGAACCGCGAACGCGAGTGAGCGGGACGTCCACGCGCTTGCGCCGGTTACAAACCGGCCGGCCCCACAGGGACGCGGTATTCTATGCCGCGGCCGTTTTGGCCGACCGCCAGCGCAAGGCCCACCCGGGAAGCTCGCCGCGTTCCCGCAATGTCGATACGACGCGTTCCGGATGCCCCAGGTCGCTCCAATCCACGTCACCCAGATCCACCGTCACCAGCCGGCCGATTCCCGGCGCAAGCACGTGGCGGGAAAAGTCCATCGGACCGATCTGCGCATAGAGCGAATCGGCTATGTGCAATTCGCGATCGCGCGAGGGATGGATCAGCGCCGGCCGAAGCACATCCATCAGATCCCGCACCGATTCCAGCGCCAGATCCACGAAGGCTCGCACATGACCCACCATGATGAACGTGTTCCACAGCGATCCCGACTGGTACAGGCGTTCCGCAATCGCGATCGGGGGTTTTTCCTCGAATCGCTTTACGCGGAACACGCCGGGATGAGGAGTCCGGTCACCGACCTCGATCCAGCCATACTCCACTTCCGGCCCTTTCGGCCGCGCGCCGAGCAGAACCACAGATTCAGAAAAAGTCTCGGCGATCGCGAAAGCCGAATCGAGCGCCGCCGTGAATTTGCGCTCCGGCGCGTAATGATGATCGCAGGGAAGAATGGCGACAAGCGCGTCCGGGTCCATCTGCAGAATATGCAGCAGCGTGGAGAGGATCGCCGGAGCCGTGCCCCGGTTGCAGGGCTGAATGATGCGCTGCGACGGACGGTCGGCCAAGTCCGGAAGATAGTAATCGCGATGCGCGCGCGTGACCGAATAAAGGATCTTGTCCGGATGAATGCTTCGCTCCGCTCTTCTTCGCGCGTCCAATAACAGGGTGCTTTCGCCCAGGAGAGGACAGAACTGCTTCGGCCGGTCGTCCCCGCAGACGAAACGCGTGAGTTCGCGAAGGCGCACGCCGTCGCCGCCCGCCAGAACGACTCCCCAGCGGCGCGCGACATTCGACCCGCGCCGTGGAGCGTCTCCTCCGACATCCCGGCGGTGATTTCCGAGCGGGCTGTGCGGCGCCTTCGTGCGGCGCCTTTTGAACACACAATCCATTTCGTCTCCTTCGGTCCGGAGCTGTCGTGCTCGAGATATCGCGAGCTTCAGGCGAGCGCGATCTCTTCGGCAGTGCCTCGCTGCGTAAGATCCGCCTGGAACATATACAGTTCTTCGCCGTTTAGCCGAACCAGGACAAACCGCTCATCCGCCGACGGTCCAACCACCTCAACGACATCGCCCTTGTGAACGGAGCAGGCGGCTTGATGATTTCCGCTGACGGTCAGAGCGATGGTCGAACTGTGGATCCGATAGCGCATAAGCTCTGTTTGAATGGTGCCACGCGCCCGGAAAAAACACACCTGTATCCGTCACTAGTTTTCAAGCAGGCGGAGCGTCGTGAACCATTTGAGGGCCTTCGATGAGTCCCTCCTGGATCGCGAACCGGGTCAGTTCGGCCACGCTGTTCGCTCCCAGCTTTTGCATCAGACTGCTGCGGTGAAATTCCACGGTCCTCACCGAAACGTGGATGATGTTGGCGATTTCTTTGTTCTGCCTGCCCTCGGCAACCAGTTGCAGGACTTGCCTTTGGCGGCTGGTCAATTCCAGTGCGCTCCGCGCGGTTTTGTTGCGCGTGCGCAGAATGGTATCCACCAGATTGACCGGAAATCCTGACGAAACGTAAACCATGCCCTGATCGGCCTTCTCCACCGCCGTCAGCAACTCCTCCGCGGCTCCGGATTTCAAGACATAGGCCGACGCGCCGGCTTCCAGCGCTTTTTGCAGATAAATCGTATTCTGATGCATTGTCAGCACGATCACCTTCGTCGCCGGAAGCGCGCGTTTGATTTCGCGCATCGCGTCGATGCCGTTGAGGACAGGCATGCTGATGTCCAGCACGACAACGTCGGGTTTCAAATGCAGCGCCGCCTCCACCAGATTCTTCCCGTTGTCCGCCAGGCCGACAATTTCATATTGATGTTCCAGCAATCCTTTGATTCCGGACAGGATCAACGAATGATCGTCCCCTAACAAAATACGCAAACGTTTCATACCTTCCTCCTCAGAGGGACGGACGCAATGACCTGGGTTCCATGATCCGGTTGGGAGGTGATCGAAAGCGTTCCTTGAACCAGCCGGGCTCGCTCCCTCATGCTCACGATCCCAAGGCCGGAGGAACCGGGCATCGCCTCCGCCGCGAATCCCACGCCGTTGTCGCTGATTAATAACTGCAAGCTTCCCGCTTTGGTGCACAGGCCGATGAAAACCTCCGTCGCGCGCGAATGCCGGGCTACGTTCTGAAGGGCCTCCTGAGTGATCCGGTACAACGACGAGGCCGTCGCCGCGCTTACCCCCGGGTCGCCAACGGCGGCGTCGACGTGAACACGGACACCGTGGGCGCTCGCAAATTCCTGGCCGAGTTCTTCGAGAGCGGCGCTCAACCCCAGATCCTCAATCACCGACGGGTGCAGCCCGTGCGAGAGCCGCCGGATATCGTCGGAGATGCGAATGACTTCGTTCTGAAGCTCGCGGCATCGCAGCCCCGCGCTTCCCGCCCACTCGGGGATTTGGGCCGCGGCTTTGCCCATTTCAATGGAGAGCAGTGCCAGCCGCTGCGTGGTGTCGTCGTGCAGGTCCCGCGCGATACGGCGGCGCTCCTCGTCCTGAATCGAAAGCAGACTCGCGGCCAGCGAGCGCATTTCCCGCTCGCTGCTGCGAAGCGCCTTTTCCGCCTGCTTGCGCACCGTGATGTCGGTCACGAAAGCGACGGCAAGCGGCCCGCTGCTGCCGGTGACCGTGCTTAGACTGACTTCGATCGGAAACGTGGATCCGTCTTTCCGGACGGCGTCCAATTCCAAGCCGATTCCCATGGCGCGGGTACGCGGATGAGCCATAAATTCATCGCGATACGCGACATGACGCTTGCGAAAAAGGATCGGAACCAGCATGTCGTGCGGCTGGCCGATCAGCTCATCCGGAGCGTAACCGAACATCTCGTTTGTCATGCGGTTCGCCAGCACGATCGTGCCCTTCAGGTCGATGGCGAGAATGCCCTGCCCGGCTGTCTCAAGCAGCGCCCGAATCGTGTTTTCGCTTTCCTGCAGCGCATCCTCCATGCGCTTGTGTTCGAGTGTCGTGACCCGTTCCTCCGCCTCAAGCAGGTCTTCCTCCGCGCGCTTGCGATCGCGGCATGCCCGCAGCAGCGACCGGACGCGAGCCACCAGTTCCTTGGGATGGAACGGCTTGAACAGAAATTCGTCCGCGCCGGCCTCCCAGCCCTCGATGAGCGCTTCGCGATCGGTCCGCGCCGTCAGAAGCACGATCGGCAGCC
>JAIQFJ010000083.1 GCA_020073325.1 Terriglobia bacterium
GCCGTCAGGAACATATCGATCGCGACGTCGCCGTTAGCGTGACAATTCACCTGAATGCCGGCGCGATGCACACGCTCGATCCAGGCGTTGAGAGCGTCCTGCGTCTCCGTGACGTTTCCCTTATAAGGCGGATTCACGCCGGGATACGGCGTGCTCAGCGCCATGGTTCGTTCTGAAAACGACCCGTCGACGGTGTGCTCCGAGGTCGCGCCCAGCTTGATCCACTCATCGCCGAAGCCGCTCGAGATGCCGCCCGCGATCATCGCGTCCAGAACTTTGCCGTTCGCTTCGTAGCTGACGCGATGCAGCAGATCGCCGCGGGCGCGCACCTGCTGCAGCGCGAACAGATCGCCGCTTTCATGATGCACGCTGGTCAGCCCGTAGCGGACGAATTGTTTGGAAATATACGCCAGCCCGTCGCGATTGCGCTGCAAGGTCTGCGCCTCGGTAAACGTCGGCCGCTTGCCGACGCGATTGATCCTTCCCGTCGCGCGATCCGTCACCCGGCCGTTGAGATTGCCGTTTTCATCCTTATCGAAGGTCCCGCCCGGCGGATTCGGCGTGTTCTTGTTGATGTCCGCCATCTCCAGCGCCTTGCTGTTGTAAAACGACGTGTGTCCGCCGCGGTGATGCACCACCACAGGATGATCCTTCGACACCTGGTCCAGATCGTGAATGTTGATCAGGCGGTTGTCCTTCACCTTCGTGTCGTCGAAGAAGAATCCCTCAACCCAGGTCCCCGGCGGCGTCTCCCGAGCCTTCGCGCGAAGTTTTTCAACGATGCTCGCGATCGTCACGAATTCCACTTCGTACGGATTGCCCACCAGCACTTCATACAACAGCACGTTGCCGGTGGCGTGATTGTGGCAATCGATGAATCCGGGCACGATCGTCATCTGTTGCCCGTCGAAGCTCTGCGTCCGCTTCCCGGCAAGCGACTTGATCTCCGCGCTGCTCCCCACCACGACGAAGCGTCCGCCTTTGACGGCGAATGCCTCGGCTCTCGGCATGGCCGAATCCACCGTGTAGACTTTGGCGTTGAACACCACCAGGTCCGGATCCTGCGTGTCCGCCGCGAAGGCGATCCCGCGCCAGGGACCGCTCATCATGCTTCCCAAGCCGGCCGCGGTCAGGCCTAAAAATGTTCTCCGGTTGTGCCGATTCGTCATGCGATCCTCGATCGGTCCGAAGCTAACACAAATGACCCGCGCCCGCAATCAAGCGAGCTTACGTTTCGAGCGAAAGCGGAACCGACGCCGTGATCTGCGTCCCTCCGGCGGGCTCCGAGGCGATGGAAAGAGTCCCCTCCACCATCCGCACGCGCTCCTTCATGCTCGCGATTCCGAGGCCGCGGTCACGCCGGCCGCCTCCACCGGAAAATCCTGCGCCATTATCGCGGACGGAGAGCCGAATATAGCCGTCTTCCACTTGAAGCGCGACCAAGACCTGCGTCGCGCGTGCATGCTTCGCCACGTTGTTCAGCGATTCCTGCACGATTCTGTAAAGACAGGACGATGTCTCGGCGCTCATCGGAATCTCCTTGGCCAGCCCGTCGAACTTCACGTTGATTCTGTAGTGAGCGCCGAATTCCTGGCACAACTCCTCGAGCGCCGTATTCAATCCGAAGTCCACGATCACCGAGGGATGAAGCCCGTGCGACAGCCGCCGCACCTCCTGCGAAATGCGGACCACTTGAGCCTGCAAATCCTGGAGCCGCTGGCGCGCCTCCGCCGTCAGTTCCATTTGCGAGGCCGCCTTGCCCAGCTCGATCGACAGGAACGCCAGTTGCTGCGTCACCTCGTCATGCAGATCCCGCGCGATTCGGCGCCGCTCGTCTTCCTGCGCGGTGAGCAACCGCCGCGCGAGCGCGCGAAGTTCCTGCTCACTGTCGCGGAGCGCCGTCTCCGCCTGCTTGCGGATGCTGATGTCGCTGACGAAGGCGACGAAGAGCGGACCTTCGTGACTCTCGACGGTGCTCAGGCTGACTTCGATCGGGAACTCGGCGCCGTCCCTGCGAACGCCGGACAACTCCAGGCCGACGCCCATTGTCCGTATTCTCGGCCGCGCGGCGAACTCGTCGCGGAAATCCGCGTGCCGCTCCCGATAGCGCGAAGGAAGCAGGACATCGTGAGGCTTGCCGAGCAATTCGTCGTGCGCATAGCCGAACATTTCACTGGTCATGCGGTTTGCCAGACGAATCGTGCCCGCGGGATTCACGGCGAGGATCGCCTGTCCCGCCGTCTCCAGGAGGGCGCGCGTAGTTGCCTCGCTTTCGCGCAGCTTTTGTTCGATCTCCTTGCGCCGCGTGACGTCTTCCGAAAAAACCAGGATGCCTTTTGGCGGGCCGCCGGCGCCGTCCCACGGCCGGATCTCCCAGCGAAGCCAGATCGTGTGGCCGTCCGCACGATCCCACCGGTCCTCTTCCGAGCGCAGCGTCTCGCCGGACAAAGCTTGCTGATGAAGGTGTTTCCAGCGCTCCGGAAGATCAGGAAATACGTCATAATGCGACCGTCCCAGCACATCCGAGCTGTCCAGCGCATAGTCTGCGCACCAGCGATCGCTCACCTGCAGGTAGCGCATCTCGCGATCGAGCATGGCAACCGCGGCCGGCACATGCTTGACGAAAATCCTCAAGAGTTCTTCGCGAGCGGCGAGCGTCGCGGTCCGCTCCTTGACGCGCTCATCCAGACCGGCGTTCAATCGCGACAGCCGCTGCTCCGCCTCCGCCGTCTGGCGACTGTACCGCACCATGCCGCGGTAGAGTGACCCCACCAGCAACACCATCAATCCGTAGCTCCCGATCAGGGTCCAGGAGAAGAGCCGCGTGGTCGCGGAAAAAGCCTGTTCGCGTTCGTGCAGCAGGCGCTCTTCCTCGCTGCGCATTTCATCTCCCAGCGACCGTATGGAATCCATCAATTCCTTGCCGCGATCGATGCCGGCGATTTCCGATTCCGGGTCGAGGCGGCCCGCATCGAACAGTCTCATGACTTGCTCGAACTCCTCGATGCGGCTTTCGAACAGCGGCCGGATCCGGTCCAGCACGCGCTGCTGGGTAGGGTTGTCGGCGGTGAGCGTCCTGAGATTCGCAAGTTCGCCGTGAGCCTGGAGGATTGCGCGGTTGTAAGGATCGAGGTACTGCCGCTCACTCGTCAGGAAATAGCCTCGCAAACTGCCTTCCGCCTCTTTCAGATCCGAAAACAGGCGCTCCTGCGAAAGTTCCACTGTAAGCGTATGCCTGACCAGACTGTTGCTTCGGGTCGCCTGGCGGGCGACGAACCACATCACCAGAGCGACTGCGACGGGGATGGTCAGCATAACCGCCAGCCGCCAGCGTGCCTCGATCTGTATCGGACGCAACATCCCTCGGTGCAATGGCGCAATTTTCGGTCCATTCGTGCCGCTCAAGATTTATTGGCTCCAAATCCAATCCTCGCCGGTGGTCGCGCCAATTCGCGCAGCGGCTTTCGGATAAACTTCATATCAGGTGAAATGGCGCTCCGTACCCGCATGAATTTGCTGCTGTCGTTTCTGTCGGCTGCTCTTCTTCCAGCTCAACAAACACATCCCGATTTCGGCGGAATCTGGAACTCCGCTACCGCGACTCCGCTGGAACGTCCGGCGCAGTTCAAGGATAAAGAGTTTTTCACGCCTCAGGAAGCCGCCGAATGGGAGCGCCGCGCCGCACAGCGCAGCCAGGAATCGGCGCCGACGCCGGGGACGAACAGCGTCGGCACGTACAACACCGCATTCTGGGAATACGGCTCGAAAATCGTGAAGACGATGCGAACGTCGATCATCACCGATCCGCCCGACGGCCGCATCCCCGCCCTGACGCCTTCCGCGGCCGCCGAAAAGAGCCGCCGCCTGCAAGTGCTGCGGCACCCCAGTGGTCCCAAGGACATGGGCCTGCAGGATCAGTGCCTGGTCTTCCCCACCGCGGTTCCGCCGATGATTCCGTATTCTTACAACAGCAATTATCAGTTCGTCCAGACCGATCGCCTGTTGATGATTCACATCGAGATGGCTCACGACACGCGCGTCATTTCTCTGGACGGCCGTGCGCATCTTCCCGCAAACGTGCGCCGCTGGCTGGGCGATTCCATCGGGCATTGGGAAGGCGCGACGCTGGTCGTCGATACCACCAATTTCAACGACGCCGGCGGCTTCTACGGCGACGCGGGCGGCATGTACGGCTGGGATCGCAACCTGCATGTGGTCGAGCGCTTCAGCCTGCTGGATGCGAATACGATTCTTTATAAATTCGAAGTCGAGGATTCCACGGCGTTTACGCGTCCCTGGAAAGGCGAACTGACCATGGCTCGCACCGCGGGTCAGATTTACGAATACGCCTGCCATGAAGGCAACTACGCGCTTCCGGCTCTGTTAAAAAGCCTCGTCAACCCCTGACGTCGGTTGGGACATGCAGCCCTGGCCGTAAGGCCGGGGTTACGACATGCTGCGCGACCTGGACCTCAGCCTTCACGTCCTGTCACAAGACCGCACAACCCCGCCCTGACGGGCGCGGCTAATCGTGCCGGATCGCGAGAATCGGATCGATCCTCGCGGCGCGATATGCCGGCAGAAAACTCGCACCCACCGCGACCGCGATCAGCAGCGCGCAAACCAGCGCGAGCGTCGGCAAATCCGTGGGCGAAATATCCAGCAGCATCGCGCGCATGAAGCGCGTCACGCCGACTGCGATCGCCAGCCCCGCCCCCAGCCCAAGCGTGGCAAGCTGCAGTCCCTGCCGGAGAATCATTCCGAGCACATCCCAGCGCGAGGCCCCCAGCGCCATCCGAATCCCAACCTCGCGCGATCGTTGCGACACCGTGTAGGCAAGGACGCCGTAGAGTCCGACGCTCGCCAGAACCAGCGCGCAAACTCCGAAAAGTCCGAGAAAAGATCCGCCGATCCGCTGCCCCATGTACGATGCACTGATGGCCGCTTCGAGCGGACGCACGCCATACACGGCCAGCGCAGGATCGACGGAGTGGATCGCATCCTCGGCCGCGCGCGCGTAGCCCATGGGATCTCCCGCGGTCCGAATCAGGAAATTCGTCTCCGAAGCGAAAAATTGTTCCGACGGAATATACAGGAACGGCCCCGGTTCCTTATCGATCGAGTCGTGCTTGGAATTGCGAGAGACGCCCACCACCACGCGCTGTTCGCCATAAATCCGCACGCGCCGGCCGATCGGATCCGAACTCGCGAAATAGCGCCGCGCGAACGTCTGATTGATGACCACGACATGCTGCGCATCGGGCGTATCCGCGGGACCGAATTCGCGCCCCTGCACGATAGGCGTCCCGATGGCGTGGAAAAAATCAGCCCCGACGAACATCATGCCGGTATTCGGCTCCTCGAGTTTCGCGGGGACGTAGCCTTCGGCTTGAAACGACGCGCTGCTCGATCCATTCCAGCTCAAGGGAACGAACCGCGTGGTGCTGGCCGCGACCACGCCGGGGATCGCGGAAATTTTTCCCATCATCTCCCGCACCGCGACGCGAGCCCGCGCCGCATCGTAGCCGTTCGGCTGCAAATCCACTCCGGCAATCAGAACATTGCGCGGATCGAACCCCGGGTCGGTCGACGTCGCCCGCTTCAGGCTCTTCAGAAATAATCCCGCGCTCACCAGCAGCACCAGCGACAGCGCCACCTGCGCCACCACCAGCGCGTTTCCTAAACGCAGCTTCTTGCGGCTGGACGTTCCGGATTCGTCCTTCAGCGCCGCCACGACGTCGGGGCTCGACGCACGCAGCGCGGGCAGCAGGCCGAACACCGCCGTCGCTGCGGCGGAAATCGCGATGGTGAACAGAAAAACTCCCGAATCGGTGTGAATCGTAAGACCGATCGGAAGATCCGTCGGCGGCGCGAACTTGTTCAGCGTTCCGATCGTCAGGGGAAGAATCGCCAGCGCGCCCGCCAGGCCGCCCGAAGCGAGCACCGCGTTTTCGATCAGTAATTGCCGGATCAGCCGCGCTCGCCCGACGCCCAGCGCGAGGCGGATCGACAATTCCTTCCTGCGCCCCGCGCCGCGGGCGAGAAGAAGATTGGCGACATTCGCGCACGCGATCAGCAGCACCACGGCGACCACCGCCATCAGCAGCATCATCACCGGACCCAGCACCGATCCCCCGCCCTCGCGCCAGATCGGCCCCGCGTCGGCGCGATTGTAGCCGCCCGATTTGTCGAATTCCCGCGCGAGCTGCATCGAAATATTGGTCAGATCGGCATTGATCTCCCGTGCGCTGACGCCGGTCTTCGGACGCGCCTGCCCCACCAGCCATTGATTCGACCGCGACTTGAGCGTCGTCCCGCCTCCCAGTGCGTCGCGCATTCCGACCGGGATCCACACCTCGAACCGCAGCCCCAGAATCGACCCGGCAAATTCCTGCGGCGCGATGCCGACCACCGTGAAATTGCGCTGATTGATCCGAACCTCGCGCCCCAACAACGCCGGATCGGCGCCGAACTTCGTCCGCCACAGATGATCGCTGATCACCGCGACGGCATTCGGCGTCTGATCCTCGCCCTGAACGAATGCGCGTCCCAGCGCGGGCCTGACGCCCATGGTGTCGAAATAATTCGCCGACACCAGCATCCCCCAGATGCGCTCCGGCTCGCGACCGTCGCCCAGGCTGAAAGGAGCCATGCCGACTGCCGCAAATTTCTCAAGCGTATGATTCCGCTTCGCGTAGTCCTGATAATCCAGCCAGGACATCGACCGGTTCTCTCCCTTTTCCGTACTCCAGCGGATCGAAAGCAGGCGCCGCCCATCGGCTCCCGGGACCGGATTCAGAATGATGGAGCTGAACCACGTGAAAATGGTGGCGTTGGCGCCGATTCCGAGCGCCAGCGTCAAAATCGCCGCAGCCGTAAACGCCGGTGCTTTGCGGAGTTGGCGAAATCCGAACTTCAGGTCTTGGAGCAGGCTTTCCATACTGCATCTGTTACGCATTCCCGTCCGCGCCAGTTCCATCTGCCTTGGGGCGCATGAGAATCGCGCCCGACTTATGTTAGTGTGGGGTGAAAATGCGATTGTTTTTCATCCAAACCGTTGTCGCCGCAGCCGCGGCGGGTTTACTCTGCGCGCAGAATGGCAAGCCTCCGGCGTTGAACGAGCCGCAGGGCATTCCCCCCAGATCGGCCCCGACGGATTACCAGGCGCAGGGTAAAGCAGGCGCGGTCACGATCGCCGCCGAGTTCGCGGGCCACGCCGTTCCCACTCCCGACGGCCCGCTCAACACGGACGACTACGTCGTGGTCGAGGTTGGCTTGTTCGGCGCCGACAAGCTGGTGCTCTCCCCCGACGATTTTTCGCTTCGCGTCAACGGCAAGAAGGCTGCGGTCCAGAGCCGTCCCTACGGTGCGGTGGTCGCATCCGTAAAGGATCCCGAGTGGGCTCCGCCCGAAAAGAAGGATAAACCGAAAACCAGCATCGGCAGCGGCGGCGCGGGCGCGGGCCCGGGAGACGATGGCCCTCCGCCTCCGGTCAAAGTTCCCATCGAAGTGCAGCGAGCGATCGCGCAGCGGGTCAGGAAAGTCTCACTTTGGGAAGGCGACCGTCCGCTTCCACAGGCCGGCCTGCTCTATTTCCCCTATCACGGAAAGACAAAGGGCATCAGCTCGCTCGAATTGATCTACTCCGGGCCCGCGGGCACGGCAACGCTGGTACTGCAGCCCTAAGCTCGCGCGCGCCGGGCGCTTCCTGCAAACATTCTCTGCCGAACCCTGGACCGCTCCCTTGTATGTTGGAACCACGGAGTAAGCCCGGCTCCGTGGCTGCGGAGCCGGGCGGACGACGCAGGATCGACCGCTCCCCGGTTTCGTTGACACGATCCGTACCAAAGCTGGATCTGCGCCGTCATCCGGTTGTACCCGAACAGTCGCTAGGGCCGGCTCGTCCGAGCCCGCATTTTGCAAGGAAGGGTTCACCGTGCATTCAGATTCTAACGCGCCCTGGGCTGGCATGGACGTGGCCAGCGAGTGGGTGGATATCGCGGTCATTCAGAACAACAAAGTGATCGAGCAGTGGCGTTGCGCTCGATCCGAAGCCGGTCTGCGCGAAGCGGCCGAACGTCTGCGGCAGCACCAGGTGAATGGTGTGGTGCTGGAGCCGACCGGAAAGCTCGAAGTGATGGTCGGCATCGCGGTGGCCGCGGCCGGGCTCGCAGTGTTCCGCATCAATGCTAAACGTATTCGTGATTTCGCGCGCGCGCAGGGCGTGCTGGCCAAAACGGATCGGGTCGATGCGCGGGTGCTGGCGCTGTTCGGCGAGCGCATGCGTCCCGAGCCGCGCGCGTGGCTGGATGCGAATCGCCAGCAACTGGCGGAGTGGATCGCGCGGCAACGCCAGTTGGTGGATCTGCGCACCGCTGAGCGGAATCGCTTGCCTCGCACCACCGTAGTGGCCCTGCGGCGCAGCATTGAGCGCACGCTTCGATTTTTAGCCAAGGAGTTGGAACGCGTCGAAGGGGAGCTAAGCGCATGGTGGGACGAACATGCCGGCGCCTGGCATGAGCCCGCGGCGCGGCTGCGCACCATGCCGGGCGTGGGTCCGAAGACCGCGCGCGTGCTGATCGCGCATCTGCCGGAGCTGGGTTGCGCGAATCGTCGCCAAATCGCATCGCTGGCGGGGCTGGCTCCGATCGCGTGCGAGAGCGGGAACTGGCGCGGTCAACGCCACATCCGCGGCGGACGAGCGGTGGTGCGTAGCGCGTTATATCTGGCGAGTTGGACAGCGGTCCGGCGAGCCGGAACCTTTCGGGCCATCTATGAAAATCTGGTCGCGCGAGGAAAGCCGCGCCAGTTGGCACTGATTGCGGTCGCCAGACGGATGCTGGTGGTGCTGAATGATATGCTGCGGTCGGGTCGAGATTGGCAGGAACGCATGATTTTCGCTTGACTCTTTACACAGTCGCTTGGGTCGCGGTTTACGGAATCGGCGGTGTCGATGAACCGCGACCAAAGGGAGTGGCCAGCGCCGAGACTTTTCACACAAACTCGTCAGCCCGGGGTTTCCCTTCTGCGACGACCAAGAGTTCGATACACCGGGAAACTCGCCGCGATCAGCGCCGCCGCATACAGACTATGCCGCGGATCGCTGAATAAAGATCCCGCCAGAATCCCGACCGCCGTGATCAACACCAACGCGCTGATCCACGGATAGCCCCATGCCTGGAATGGACGCGGCAGCGCCGGCTCGCGCCGCCGCAAAACGAAAAGCGCCAGCAGCGCGAAGCAATGATTTACGACGAAAATCACGCTTGCCGTCGCGATCAGCGTCTTGAACGTGCCGCTTGCGACCAGCGCCATCGCGAGGACGACCGTCATGGCGAGCGACACGTCCGGATTCCCGCGCACGCTCACCGACGCCATCGATTGCGGGAATAATCCCGCGCGGCTCATCGCGTAGGGAATGCGCGACGCCGCCAGCATCACCGCACTGATCATCGGCGGCAGCGAGATCAGCGAAAGCGCCGTCACCAGCGTCCCGCCCAGCGATCCGAACAATTGCAGTGCCGCGTCAGCCGCCGGCAATTTCGATCCGGCCAGAACGCCGAGCGGCAGCACGTACACCAGCGCCGCGTTCACCAGGACATAAATGACGATCACCAGAGCCACACCGCCGATCATCGATCGCGGAAGCTGCCGCACCGGGTCGCGGATCTCTTCGGTGAAATACAGCGCCTCATACCAGCCGTCGTAGGTCAGGATGATCGACTGCACGGCGAGAATCATCGCGACAAACAACGGCTCCGTGCGCACCGGCATCGGGGCCGCGCGATGCTCGCCGCCGAACCAGAAGCAGGCCGCGACCAAGGCCAGAAACGCGATCGCTTTGATCAGGCTGGTGGCTTCCTGCACGCGGCTGCTCGACCGGATGCCGCTCCATTGCAGCGCCGCGAAGATCACGATGATCGCGATGCCGATGATCGTCTCGCGCCCGGCGAGCGAGGGAACCAGCGCGCCCAGAAATTCCCCGAACGCGATCGAAGCGTATGCGATCGCGGACGACTGGCCGATCCAATCCGTCCAGCCGATGGTGAACCCCACCGCATCGCCGAAGGCGCGTCGCGAGAAAACGAAATAGCCGCCCGATTCGGGCAGCATCGTGCCGAGTTCGGTCACCGACGCAGCCGCGAGCAGCGCGTAGAGTCCGCCGCCGAGCCACATCGCGAGAATCAGCCGCTTGTCGGCGAGGTGCGCGGCGACTTCGCCCGGGGTCCGCAGAATCCCAACGCCGATCACCGCGCCGATAATCACGGCGACGCCGAATCCCGCGCCCAGAATTCTGAGGAGTTTGTGCTCGCTCACCAAAATGCCTTAAAGCAGAGTACCGCGACTCCCGCCAGAAATCCCGCCAGCGCCTCGTATTCGCGATTGTGGCGATACATCGCCCAGCGAAAATGTTTCGACCCGCCCGCGCCGCCCGGCCTTGGCATCAGCTTCGGGACGCGCCGCGCGTAGTCTTCGTAGGCGGGAAACAGCGACCGCAAATGCTGTTCCTCCAGCTCGACTACCGGGAGATAGACCAGGAAAAAGACGGCGCCGAACAACACGCCGAGTTCCCACCTCCGCGACGCAACCACGAATCCCGCCGCTGCCGTCAGCGTTCCCAGGTACAGAGGATTGCGCACGTGCGCGTACGGTCCGCTCTGCGCAAGGTCGAGATTTTTTTCCAGATGCCCCGCCGCCCACGCCCGCAGCGCCAGGCCGAGCAACGCAATCGGAATTCCGATCTCCAGGGACATCGCCGTCGGCGTCGAAAGCCACAGGAATGCAGCGACCATCACGAATCCGAAAAACACGCGCAGCTTCGCCACGCGATCGGCATAAGGTTTGGGAAAACTCACGCCGGACACACCAGCGCGGACAGTGCCTCCGCCACAGCCCCCGGCGAGACGCGCCGCATGTCGCGATCGCTCACATTGCGCTTATAGGTGGTCACCGCGTCCGACGTCCGCAGCACCCGCAGCGATCCGCCATAAGGACCGTTGCGCGCCGGGTCGGTGGGTCCGAAAATCGCGACGCCGGGTTTCGAGAGCGCCGCCGCCAGATGCATCGGACCGCTGTCGACGCCGACCACCGCCCAGGCGCGGCGCGTCGCGTCGATCAGCCCGCGCAATCCCGAAAGATGCACGTGCGCACCGCCAATTTTGCGCAGAATGTCCGCTGCGTCGGGCGGGCCGTTCACCACCAGCGGCACCTCGAGCCTCGACGCGAGCTGTTCGTAAGCGTCCAGCGGCCACTGTTTGCCGCCCCATCCCGCCAGCGGACTGGTCAGGACAAATTTGCCCTCCGGCAGCGATCCTTCCGAAGATCCTTCGGGCAGCGGAAAGGCGCGCACGATGTTCGACGCACCCGCCGCCGCGGCCAGTTCCAGGTTCTGATCCACCACGTGAGCCGACCGCGTGGTCACTTCGCTCGAATAAAATAACGACGCGGCGCGCTCGGCAACTTGCGAGCGGTGAAATCCCACCACGCGATTCGCCTTCGCCGCAAACGTCACCAGCGCCGATTGCACCAGCCCCTGCAGATCCACCGCGAGGTCGAAACTTTTTCCGCGCAGATTCCGCCACGCCGCGCCGATCCCGCTGGCGCTCTTTTCGAGCGGGACGATTTCATCGACAAACGGATTGCCCTCGAGCAGCGGCATCCATCGCGGACGAATCACCCACGTGACATGACTGTGCGGAAAACTGTGTTTCAGGCTCGCCACGGCGGGCAGCGCGTGAATCACGTCGCCCATCGCGCCCAGCCGGACCACCAGGATGCGGAACGCCTCCATCGTCTTTATGATGACGCCGCCTGCTGCCGCGCGTGTACGTGTTCGATCAGTTTTTCCAGGCGCGCCGCGTCTTCCGGCTCCAGCCGGATGTTCGGAACCAGCCCCTCGACGGACTCGACCACGTAATCCACCGCGCGCAATCCCGCCACCAGTTCGGCCCGCGCGCGCGCCGGAAGGATCGTATCGGCCGTCGTCGCGATCGCGACCACCAGCGGCACGCCCTCGCGCTTCAGTCCACTGATTCGCGCCGCGTGCGACGCCAGCATCGGATCGAACGACCCGCTCACCACCAAGGCGCCGGTTGCCGCCAGGCGCGAGGCTTCGACGGCGCTGATAATTTTTCCCCTTGTGTCCACGTTTGTATCCGCGTTTCCTTATTTGAGCAGGTCGAGCGCGATTTCCGCTACTCGCACCGCCTCGACGCGCGTCATGCAGCGATGATCGATGGGGCATTCGCGCTTGAGACACGGGCTGCACTCGACGTTTTCACGCACCACGCGCGCCAGCGGACCGGTCGGTCCCGTGCCGATATCGTCCGTCGCCCCGAAAATCGCCACGGTCGGCACGCCGAGCGCAGAAGCGATATGCATCGCTCCGGAATCGTTCGTCAGATAGACGCGGCACGCCGCAGCCATTTCGATGAACTCGCCCAGCGAGGTTTCGCCCGCGAAATTCCGCACCGGGACCTTCACCGCGGCGGCCACGGATTCGCACAAATCGCGCTCGTCCTTCGACCCGAAAATCGCGACGGAGGCTCCGATCTGTTTCGCGACCCGATTCGCCGCGTCCGCAAATCGATCGGGAAGCCAGCGCTTCGCGGTTCCGTAAGCCGCGCCCGGACTCACTCCGATCACCGCGTCGCCCATGCCGAATTTTTCGAATCGGGCGAGCCCTGCCTCGCGCGCCGCCGCCGCTCCGTCCAGACGGATCGAATCGTTCTCCGGCATCTTTTCAAGAATGCCCGCGCGGCGCAGCAATTCGAGATAGTAGAAGCGTTCATGCCGCCGAATCTCGTCGCGCCGAGGCACCGGGACAGCGCGCGTCAGCAGCGCGCTGCGCCCGTCGCGCGCGTAACCGATTCGTTCGGGAACGCGGGCCGCGAACGCGATGGCCGCCGCCTCGAAGGCATTCTGCAGCAAAATGGCGCAGTCGAACCCGCAACCGGCAAGTTCGCGGCCGGCGCGCCATTTCGAGGGCAGGTCGCAGGCGGTGTAAGGAATCAGCCGGTCGCAAAACGGCTCGCGGCCATAGAGGTCGGCGACCCACGGTTTGGCGAGAATCGCGATTTCGGCATCCGGAAATTTTTCGCGAAGCGCGCGCAGCGCGGGCAGCGACATGACGGCGTCGCCCACCCAATTGGTCGCACGCACCAGAATTTTGCGAAAGGCCACGTCTCTTCAGATTAGCGTGCGGAAGCCTTGCCGGGCCACATGAATTCAATCACTTAGAATGTGAGCGCCCCGGATGTAACCAGGGAACCCAAAAAGTCAGTCTTAACATTTGCGAATCAACGATTTCCTGCGGGGTGCGGGTCGCAAACAACCTTATGAGAAGCAGTGTTTACCTACGGTTCGTGTATCTGGCGGCACTGGCCGCCGGCCTGTTTGGGCAGGCCACCAGCACGGTGGGCGTCGTGACGAAAATTGACGCAGCCGCGCAGCAACTGGTGGTCAAGACCGATCAGGGCCCCGAAGTGACCGTCACCATGGAGCCGAAGGCGAGTTTCCGGCGCACCAAGCCGGGCGAAACCAGCCTGGCGAACGCGGCTACGATCGCGATTACGGACATCAACGCCGGCGATCGCGTGCTGGCGCGCGGCAAGCCGTCGGAGGATCAGAAGTCGGTGGCGGCGACGCTGGTCGTGGTCATGTCGAAGAGCGACATCGCGCAGAAGCAGGCTGCCGAAAAAGCGGATTGGGATAAGCGCGGCGTGGTCGGCACGGTTACGGCCGCGAGCCCCACCGAAATCGCGCTGAGCGTGCGCGGACCGGGCGGAGCAAAAACCCTGATCGTCACGCCGGCAGAGAATGCGGTGATCCGGCGTTATTCCCCCGAATCGATTAAGTTCGAGGATGCCAAACCGTCGGCGCTCGGCGAGATCAGGACCGGCGACCAGGTTCGTGCGCGCGGCGACAAGAGCGCGGATGGAACCAAGATGGCCGCGCAGGAAATCGTCTCCGGCACGTTCCGCGAGCTCGCCGCCACCATCATTTCCATCGATGCAGCGAACAATCAGCTCCGCGTCAACGATCTGGCGACGAAGAAACCGGTGACGATTCGCATCAATGCCGATTCATCGGTGAAGAAATTGCCGCTGCAGATGGCGCAGATGCTGGCGGCGCGGACTCGTCCGGCCGATCCGGGCGGACGCGCCGGCGGACCTCCTGCGGGAGCGGCGGCCGGTCGCGGCGGATTCGAGGGTCGCGGCGGACGGGGCGGCGGCGGCGATCTGACGCAGATGCTTGACCGCGTGCCGAAAGTCACCCTGGCGGATTTGAAAAATGGCGACGCGATCATCGTGCTCAGCACGGTGGGAAGCTCGCCGGACCAGTTGACGGTGATCACCATGCTTGCGGGCGTGGAGCCGATCCTCACCAAGCCCGGTACGCGTGAGATGCAGCTCGGCGACTGGAGCCTGGGAGGCGGGCTGGGCGGCGGCGAGCCATAGGAGCCGCGTTGGAAAAAGCGGCGAGTTATCAAAGCTGCGTTCGAAAAAACGGTAATCGAAGGAACTCTGGAATGAACCATACACTACGAGCGTCTTTACTGCTCCTTTTTGCAGTGCTGATACCCGCAGCGCTTTTCGCGCAGCCCACGGCGAGCCTTCACGGCACGGTCCTCGATCCCTCGGGAGCGGCGGTGCCCAAAGCGTCGGTGACGGCGACCGGACCGAACAACGCGGTGAAGGTCGGCGAAACCGATGAAAACGGCGCGTTCGCCCTCAATGGCCTGCAGCCGGGAACCTACACCGTTCGCGTGATCGCCTCAGGCTTTGGCTTGCTCGAGAAGACCGGAGTCGAGCTTCCCGCCGGACGGCCGGTCACTTTTGAAGGACGCCTCACGATGGCCGCGGAGAAGCAGGAAGTGACGGTGGCCGACACGCAGCAGGTGGAGCTTGACCCCGCCAAGAACGCCGGCGCTCTGGTATTGAAGGAAGAAGACCTGGACATGCTGTCGGACGATCCCGACGATTTGCAGAACGACCTTCTGGCGCTGGCCGGCCCCTCGGCGGGACCGAATGGCGGACAAATCTTCATCGACGGATTTTCGAACGGCCAGCTTCCCCCGAAAGAATCGATCCGCGAGATTCGCATCAACTCCAATCCGTTTTCCGCCGAGTTCGACACGCAGGGCCACGGCCGCATCGAAATTTTCACCAAACCGGGCACGGATAAATTTCACGGCGCGGTGAACCTGAATTACAGCGACTGGATTTTCAATGCGCGCAATCCGTTCGATACCACGGGCAAGCCTTTTTCCGACACAAAGAACATGCAGGCGAACGTGAACGGTCCGCTGTCGAAAAAAGCGTCTTTCTTTTTGGAATTTTCCAGACGCCAGCAGCGCGAGGCCGCGCTGGTGAACGTGCAGGAACTCGATTCGGGCTGTGCCAGCCTCACGTTTCTGACGCCTTGCAATCCGCTCAGCAATGCGTTCGGGCTGGTGGCGCCGAACACCTTCACCAACATCAGCCCGCGCGTCGATTATCAGCTCACGACGAACATCACCTTGCAGGCGCGCTATTCGCTGCGCAAAACCGACGCGGAAAACAACGGAGTCGGCGGCATCAGCCTGCCCAACAGCGGCAGCAACAACACCGGGACCAACCAGCAGGTGCAGTTGACCGAAACCTGGATCGTCAATCCCAAAACCATCAATGAGACGCGCTATCAATACGCGCGCAACCGCAGCAACAACATCGGCATCGATCCGGAGCTGAATATCGTCGTCAATTCGGCGTTCGACAGCGGCAGCAACTATCCGCTCTCCTACGCGCATACCGATAGCCACGAACTGCAGAACTACACCTCGATCACGCACGGCTCGCAGTTCATCAAGTTCGGTGCGCGCATTCGCGGCAATCAGTACACGAATTATTCGGAGAACAATTTTCCGGGCCAGTTCACGTTCCTCGATCTGACCTCCTACGCGATCATGCAGCAGGGCATCGCGCAGCACATTCCGCTTTCGCAGATCATCGCCGCCGGCGGCGGGCCCAGCCAGTTCAACATCGCGACCGGAAATCCCCTGCTGGGCGAAAGCCAGGTGGACGCGGGACTTTTTGTGCAGGACGACTGGCGCCTCAAGCCGAGCCTTACCTTGAGCCTCGGCATGCGCTACGAAATTCAGAACAACATTAGCGACAAGGGCGACCTGGCGCCGCGCATCGGGCTTGCCTGGGGCATCGGCCCGCAGCAGGGGCGGCTGCGCGCGCCGAAAATGGTGCTGCGCGCCGGCGCCGGGTATTTCTACGACCGCTTCTCGGTGCAGAACGTCCTGAACGCCGACCGCTTCAACGGGACCAACCAGGTGAACTACACGGTCACCAATCCGCAGTTTTTCCCGGGCGCGGGCGTGCCGCTTCCCCCCGTTTCCAGCTTGCCTGTGGTCTCCAGCGCGACCTATCACATCGACGACAACCTTAAAGCTCCGCGCATTCTGCAATCGGCGATCGGGCTGGACCGGCAATTGCCGAAGAACATCACGGTGTCGTTCAACTACATCCATACCCGCGGCCTGAATCAGCTTCGAACTTACAACATCAACACGCCCTTCATCGGGACTTACGCGGGACCGGGCACGGGCGTCTACCCGCTGACCTCGGCGGCCGGCATCTACGATCTCTATTCGACCAGCGGCGATTTCAAGCAGAACCAGTTCATGTTCAACGCCAACGCGCGGATCAATTCGCGCATCTCGCTGTTCGGCTTCTATGTTTATGGGCGCGCCTACACCAACGTCATCGGCCAGCCGTCGAATCCGTACAACTTCAACGCCGACTGGGGACGCGCCAATTACGACCAGCGCCATCGCGTGAATATCAACGGCAGTGTGCTCGCGCCCTTCGGCCTGCGCTTTTCGCCGAATATCACCTACAATTCGGCCGGACCGTTCAACATCACCCAGGGCGTCGATCAGTTCGGCGATTCACTTTACAACACGCGTCCCGCCTTCGAGCCCGCCGGATTCGCCGGTCCGGTCTGCACGCCGGCCCTGACCCGCAACGGCAGCACCCCGTGCCTGGTCTCGACGTCGTTCGGAAACTTCGTCGTCAATCCGACGCAGGGCATGAGGATCATCCCGGTGAATTACGGCAGCGCCTTCGGACAATTCAACTTCAACGTTCGCGTCAGCCGGTCCTGGGGATGGGGCGAACGGGCGAGCGGCAACAATCAGCGCCCGGGCGGCGGCCGCGGCGGCTCCGGCGGCGGATTCGGTCCCATGGCCGGCCCGCGCGGCGGACGCGGCGGCGGACCTCCTCCGGGGATGGGTGGCATGATGGGTGGCGGCGACGTCAGCGGCAAGAAATACACCCTCACGGCCGGACTCTTCGCTCACAACCTGTTTAATAACGTGAACCCGGGTCTTCCCGAAGGCAACCTGCTCTCGCCCCGTTTCGGCGACTCGCTGGGCCTCGCCGGCGGCGGATTCGGAGGCTTTGGCGGAGGCGCCAATGCGGCTCAGGCCTTCAATCGCCGCATCGAGATCACTCTCCGCTTCAGTTTCTAACACGTTCGTCATACAACTGTAAACGGCTACAGGAAACGGTTTGCTAAAATACAGGGGTGGCGACGTCCACCCCAGGAAAGGCCGTGCTGGCTGAGCCCGAGCCTCTTCCGCTCAGCGACCCCAGCCTCTACATCGACCGGGAACTGAGCCTGCTCGCCTTTCAGCGGCGCGTCCTCGAAGAAGCGCAGGATCCCGAGAATGCGCTCCTGGAGCGCGTTAAGTTTCTTTCCATTCTGTTTTCGAATCTGGACGAGTTCTATATGGTCCGGTTCGCCGTCCTCAAACAGAAAGTGACGGCCACCGTCGTCGACGGACTGATCAACGAACAACTGGACCAGATCCGCACCACGGTAAATGAACTGGTCGCCGACGCGTACTTGACGTGGCGCGAACTTTCCGGCTCGCTTACGGCTGCCGGAGTCGAAATTCGCGACTACTCCCAACTGAGCGTCCGCGAGCGCGCCCTGATGGACACCTATTTCCGCCAGGTGGTGTTTCCGGTGCTGACGCCGCTGGCGTTCGATCCAGGGCGTCCGTTTCCGCACATTTCGAATTTGAGCCTGAATCTTGCGGTGGCGGTTCGCGACGCAAAGGGCGTAGAACGTTTCGCGCGCGTCAAAGTGCCCGATACGCTGCCGCAACTGGTTCCGGTGGAACAGAATTCCGGTGGACGGCCGGTGCTGATCTGGCTGGAGCAGATGATCACGGAAAATCTGGCGACGCTGTTCCCGGGGCTCGAAATCATCGAGGCGTATCCGTTCCGCGTCACCCGCGATGCCGAGGTCGAGATTCAGGAACTGGAAAGCGACGACCTGCTGGAGACCATCGAAGAAGCCATCTGGCAGCGCCGCTTCCGCGCCGTCGTGCGGCTGAACGATTGCGGAAATCGCTCGATCCTGGGCCGCGGCAACCAGCGCCGCGGCAGCGCCCGTGCTGGCGCCGAAGTATCCCAGCGGATAGTCCCCGGTCTCGCGTCTGGCTTTCAGCCAGCGCGTCGCATCCAAGAGACGATGCGCGAGGAAGTCGATGTCGAAAACGTTCTCACGGTCCGCTGCCTCATCTTCCGTGAGAAGATCGAAGAGCAGCGTACCAACCCCGGCTTTCCGCAACGCCTCGGCGACAAACTGATTGCGCGGACTCAGGCGGCTGCTGCCGCTGCCGTGGGCGAAGAGGACAATTCCGACCGCGTTCGGTGGAATAATCAACTCGCCTTCGAGCCGGACGGAATCGGAAGGTATCGAGACAGAGTGTGTCATTGATTTTGCCACCTGTCCGGAATCTCGTTTATTTTTAGGTGCATCACGCGTGCCAGCCGATCGAAATCTTTAATTGACGCGCGCTGATGCTGTGACACACTGGACGTGCTCGAACTCCGCTCCGTGGT
>JAIQFJ010000084.1 GCA_020073325.1 Terriglobia bacterium
CATCGCGGCCGAGGAAAACCGCCTGCGCGCGCTCGAACGCCGGCGCCGCCCGGCGATCAGGCTCGCCGGCGAGTGAACGACCGCGCAAGCCGCCGAATCTCCGGCGCATCGCATAATCGTCGTCACCGCGTTACCAAAGCGCCGCCGTCAAGGACTTTCTTGCCGACATATCAAGAACAAATTCATTGCCGGTGATAGCGGGGAAATGCCCGAACGTGAGTCCCATTTCGCGAAGAACTCGTGTTAATTGCATCCCGTCACCGCGTCGCAAACAGTGGGGTCTGCGAGTTGGGTGCGTGCCGTGTCAAAAGATAATGTAGCAACAACACTGGACCGTCATGGCCGTCGAATCGACTGCGCGCAAGCAGCCGGCGGAAAACCCGCCGCTGTTCCGCTCCGCTCCGCACAATATCGAGGTCGAGCAGGCCCTGCTCGGCGCGATCCTCGTCAATAACGAGGCGTTCTATCGCGTCTCCGATTTCCTCGAGCCCGAGCACTTCTTCGAGCCGCTCCATCAGAAGGTCTACAAGGACATCGGCTCGCTGGTGCGCGCCGGCAAGAGCGCGAGCCCGATCACGCTCAAGACCTTCCTGCCCGGCGATCTCGACATCGCGGGGCTGAACGCGAGCCAGTACCTTGCCCGGCTCGCGACCGAGGCGACCACCGTCATTACTCCGGGATGCGAACTCAAGTCCGGAGCCAGCGGCGACGCCGCGCTCGCCTCAGGATGCACCAGGAACGTCGCGCGTCCGTCGGATTCCGAGCGCATGATGTTGATGCCGGCCTCGGCTTCCTGCCACCCGCTGACGACGACGTATTCCAGCTCTTCGTGTAAAAACTCTTCGCACGCCTTTTCCCAGGCCGGATCGGCGACTTCGACGAAATCCGCCAGCACGCCCGACGGCTTGAATCCGTCGATCTGCCTGCGCTCCAGGTCGAGGAACAATCGCTTGACGGATTCAGTCGTATAGGCGCGATGCGACAGGATTTGCGCCAGCGAATCCTTGCGCGCATTCGACCGCGACAGTGCCGTGCGAATCTCCTCCAGCTTGTGCCTTGCCGCGACGATCTGCGCCTGCCGCTCCTTCATCTCTTCTTCCGCCCGGCGGCGGCGGTCGGCAAGCGATTCCAACTCCAACTGCCGCGTCGACAGTTTTTCCGACAACTCGGCCTTCACCTGTTCCAGTCGCGTCAGATCGCCCGATGCGGTTTCTTCTTCCTTGCGAAGACGCGCCGAATCGCGCTCGATGGCCGCCAGATATTCGTCGATCTGCGCCAGTTGATTCTTCAGCGTCGACGCCTCGCCCAGAAGGCGCAGCACCTGCTGGCGGGCCTGCTCGATCGCGCGCTCGCGGCCGCGCAGGTCGTTCTGCACCGCGTCGCGCTCCTGCGTTTTCGCATCGAGCTTCGCCCGAAGCTCCTGCCCTTCCTGTTCGATCGCCGCGACATTCTGGGCGTGCACTTGAAGCTCGGCCGACTCTTTTTCATGCCGCGCATCGAGCTGCTGCGTCTCCGCTTCGCCCGCCGAGAGCTTTTCGTCGATCCCGCCGATCTGCTTGGCCTGCAGTTCCAGCCGTCCGCGCGTGCGTTCCGATTCGAGATTCAGTTGCGCGACATTGCTGCGCGCCGCCGTCAACTGCGCTTCCGTTTGATAGCAGGCTTCCTGCTGCCGCGTGTGCGACGCTTCCTGCTCCTGGACACTCGTCGAGATCTGCTGGAACGCGGCCTGCGCCTGGTTCAAATCCAGCGCGAGCTTGGCGGCTTCGCGTTCCAGCATCTGGAAGCGGCCCGACACTGCGCGGCGCAGATACGCCACCATCTCGGTCCGCAGTTCTTCGTAGCGCTTCGCCTTTGAAGCTTGGCGCTTCAGTGAGTTGACCTGCCGCCCGACTTCATCCAGAATGTCGAACACACGCGCCAGGTTCTGCCGCGCGCTTTCGAGCTTCGCCTCGGCCAGCCGCTTGCGAGTCTTATATTTCCCGATCCCCGCCGCCTCTTCGATGATCGCGCGGCGGTCTGCCGGCTTGTTCGAAAGGATCTGCCCGATGCGTCCCTGCTCGATGATCGCGTAGCTCTCCGGACCGAGCCCGGTGCCGCTAAAGAGATCCTGGATATCTCGCAGCCGAGCATGATGACCGTCAATGAGATATTCACTCTCGCCCGACCGGTACAGGCGGCGCGTGATGGTCACTTCTTCCTTGTGCGGATGATGGCCGTTTCCGTTCCCATTCCCGTTTTCGGCGACCTTGTGATGATGATTCGGATCGGCCATGGTCAAAGTGACCTGGGCCATCCCCAGCGGCTTCTTTTCACGCGTCCCCGCGAAAATGACGTCTTCCATGCGGGCCCCGCGCAGACTCTTCGCGCTCTGCTCGCCCAGCACCCAACTGATGGCGTCGCTGAGATTCGATTTTCCGCACCCGTTCGGCCCGACAATCGCGGCGATTCCCGAACCATGGAATCGCATCTCGGTCCGGTCGTAGAAGGATTTGAAACCCTGGATATCGACGCGTTTCAGTTTAAGCAAGCGACAGCCCCTCCTATAGAGACGTTCTCGGGGGTGACTCTATGCTAAAACGTTCTTTGGGAAAAGTAAAGGGTGCGATCCCCTGAATCTTGTATGCGATTCAGAATCAATACAACATCTAGTGTAGCGAAGGGCTACGGTACCAGATCCGCCAGCGGCACTTTGCGCACGTTATAGCCGCGGCGATTGAATTGCTCCAGCCACCAGTCGACGTGATTCGTATCCACCTCGGCGCGTTCGTGCGATTCGATGTCCTCGATCATCGTCACCCCGCGGATGCACTCGTCCCAGCCGTAATTCGCATTGTCGAAGGCGTGGCTGCGCGAGCGATTCATGTCCTGAATGATCTGCGTCGTCTCCCGCATCGACCTCAGTGCGGCGTCCATGCGCTCGCGAAACACAGACGGATTGATGCTCCACGATTTCCAGATGGCCCACATCGTCGGCAAATCCTGCGCCCAGCGCTCGGCCGGCGCACCGATAAAAGACGTGTAAAGAAACCAGGTTCCGATGTCATCGTTAAAGGGTTTGGTGATGACGTAAGCGAGGCCTTTGCGCTTTGCGCCGCGGATTGACGCCTCGTAAGCGAGCCACTCGGCCTGCCCTGCGGGCGACTGCTCCGGCGATTGTTCCAGGAGCCGCATCGACATTTCTCCGCGGCTGAGCGCGCCCCTATTCGCGAAATCGACGAACAACTGCCAGGCCGGCCAGGGCGGACGATACGGACCGACGATCAGCGCTCCTCCCGGCCTTCCCTGCCGAAAAACCTGATGCGCAATACCGAGCGACATGCTCTGCTGATCCGGACCGGCCACGTCGAGCGCGCCCTTATAGGAATCGAGGACCCGCCAGCCAGGGGGCAATCCGATGAACCCGCTGCCGTCGGGCAAGGGAGTTCGCGTCAACTGCGCAGGTCCCGCGGGTGCCGGCGTTCCCTTCGGAGCCGCCGCGGCCATTTGCTTCGAAAGCGCGCCGACCGATTTCGCGAACAGATTTTCGCGATCGAACAGGATGGCTCCTGTGCCGCTGCCGTTTTGCGCGGTGACGATCATCAGTCCGCGCACGGGGGTCCCTTGATAGGAGGCTTTGAACAGCGCCTGAATCTGCATGTTCTTCGGATCGGCGAAGGCGGCCTGCAGCCCCGGCGCATGATCGAAGTAGGGCGAGACTTGCCGCAGCATGGCTTGGAAGGCGGCCCGCGAGTTGACTCCGCTGACCGGTCCCGCGATGGCCTGGCCGACATCGCCGCTCTTCGCTGCGATCGAGAATCCGGCGGGCAAGGCGTGTGGCGCACCGGTAGACTCGCCTCGGATGGCGCGGGACAATCGATCGCTGATATCGCTTTGCGCCGTCGCAAGCGTCGCCGCGCAAGTGAGAATCGCAAACAGCCGCGTCATACATAATTGTCAGCGCGAACGGTTCCCGATCGCCCTCAGGGATGCGCTAAATCTCTGTCCCTGATCCCCGGCCTCACGGCCGCGGCTGTATTCCATGGGGCGCAAAAGTTGTGAAAAGCTCACGACCGGCCCGCGATCAGTCACCCGCCGGGGACCTACCGGATGAAAAATTTGAACTTGTCCACCGACGCATCCACCGCGACGTCGAAAAACCCGATCATCATCTCTTCCCAACTCTGCTGCCCGTAGCGCACCTCCGCGGCAGGATCCGGATTCCGCGGATTATTCGGCGAGTTGTCGAACCATCCGATCCATTCGAGCCGTGTGCCTTTCTTCAGCGGCAGCGGCATCGCGAGCTTATAGGAAAGCTGCCAGTAGAAGTCGTACTTGCTGACGCGCAGGAGCACGTCGGGCTGGCCGTCCTGGCGAATCCGGTCGAACTCGAACGCTTTCCCCCGCAGATGCATGTGCGGAAACAACCCGAGCAGGACCGCATCGTTCGGCAGCGTCCCGCCCACCGAGACTCGATAATTCCGATCCCCGGGCGGGATCGTAAAGCGGTCGTTGCCCATCTGCAACGTCAAGACTCGCTTGGCCGGCGGCGACTTGGCAAACTCCACCGCGACACTGGTCCGATCGACCGCCGGTTTGCCGGTCGGGGTATAGTGAATCTCGAAAACCAGGTCGGATCCGGCAGGAATCAGCTTCGCCATCCCCTCCGGCCAGGTCTCGACCGCAGTTCCGGGAGCCCAGACTTCCAGAATGTCGGCCTTGGTCGGACCGCGCGTCCAGGTCGACCCAGGCTCGCGAATGTAAACGACCACGTGATGGACCACCGCGCGAGCCCCCGGCTTCACCTCTACCGATCGCACCCAACGGTCCTGTTTGAAGCCGGTCGGGACGGCGAAATATTGATACTCGACCGCTCCCTTGGCCGGGACCTTGAATCCAGGCGTGCTGAAAACAGCATCGCGAGTTGCGAGATTCCAGCCCTCCGGCCAGATCCTGGGCGCGGGCGCGTCGGCCCGATCTCCCATAGGAGCTTTCGCATCCACCCACTTTGTGAAAGTATCGATTTGAGCCCGCGTCAGCGACCGGTCGTTCGAAAACTTCCCGCAGCAGGGATCGGCAAACCAGGGCGGCATTTTCCGGCTGGCGACCGCGTCGCGGATCGCCTTGGCCCACGGACGAACCTGCGGATACGTGACAAGCGGCATGGGCCCCGACTCGCCCGGACGATGGCATTCCTGACAGCGGTCCTGAAGAATCGGGACGATGTCACGGTAAAAAGTAGGGTCCTGGCCGAAGGACCAAGGGGTCACCAGTGCGATAATCCAGACACGTCCCACCTTTTCAATGTAATAGAAACATTTTCCAGTTGACTAGGGTTTAGAAAAGTAGCAAGATGAAGTTATCTTAGGGAGGCTGTAAAAGAATGTTCAACAGAACTCCGCTCGCCATGGCTCTCATCGCCGCGACCTCCATGTGGGGTCAGTCGGTTATTTCCGCGCACTCCGGCGTGATCCATCTCGCCGAAGGCCAGGTGACGGTTGACGGCAAGGACGTGCAACAGAAGTTCGGCGAATTCGGCGACGTCAAGACCGGCCAGGTGCTGGCGACGCAGGACGGCCGCGCCGAAGTACTTCTCACTCCCGGCGTCTTTCTGCGCGTGAATGAGAACAGCTCGTTCCGCATGGTGCAGAACAAGCTGGTCGACACCAGGATTGAAATCGTCTCCGGCACCGCGATGATTCAGGTCAGCGAACTGCTCGAAGACAACTCGATCACGCTCCTTTATCACGACACCACGGTGAACCTGACGAAGAAAGGTCTGTATCGGGTCGATGCGGATCAGGGCACGCTGCGCGTCTTCGACGGCGAAGCGAAAGTCGCCACCGCCTCGAAGAACATGACCGCGAAAAAGGGGCATGAAGTCCAGCTTGGCGATGAACTGGTGGCGAAAAATTTCGACGCGAAAGACACGGACGCGTTCTATCGCTGGAACGAACGCCGTGATGAATATATTTCCGAAGCGAACATCTACGCAGCCAAGTCGGCGCGCGATTCGGGTCTCGGCTTCGACGGTTCCAGCTACGGCGCGGGCATGGGAACCTGGGCGTTCAACCCGTGGTTCGGAATGTTCACCTACATGCCCTACAGCGGCATGTATTACAGCCCCTTCGGCTACGGCTACTTTAGCCCGCTGATGGTTGGCTATATGTACATGCCGGGCTCGCCCTATTATTATGGCGGCGGCTACGGCGGATACGGCGGCGGTTACGGCGGCTCGCGCATGGTCTCGAACGCCGGCTCGGTGGCGCGCAACGCTCCGGTGACCGCGATCGGCCGGGGCCTCGGCACCACCCGCGGCGGATTCAATTCCTCGGGCGGGATGGGCGCGGGCGGATTCCACGGCGGCGGTCCGGCGATTGGCGGCGGCGGCATGTCCGGTGGACGCGTCGGCGGCGGCGGGATGTCGGGTGGCGGCGGCGGCGGCGGAATGGCGGCCGGCGGTGGCGGTATGTCGGCGGGCGGCGGCGGTCGTGCCAGCGCCGGTGGCGCGCATCGCTAAATTAAGCGCAAAATCCTCAGTCTGATTCTTTTTGGAATCGCCTTCGGCTATCTGGAGGCTGCGGTGGTCGTGTACCTGCGGACGCTCAATGAGCCTGTCCGCGCGAGTCTCGGCCTCCCAGCCTCCGAACTATTTCCGTTGATGCACGTCGGCGGGCTCGGGCCGCTCCTCAGCATCTTAAAAATCGAACTGGGCCGCGAGGCCGCCACGATGGTCATGCTGGCGACGGTCGCCGCCGCGGCGGGAACACGCTGGCTCCCTGCGTTTGCCCTGCTGTTCGGTGTTTGGGATTTAGTGTTCTATGCCGCGTTGAAGATCCTGATCGGGTGGCCGGTTTCGCTATGGACGTGGGATCTGCTGTTCCTGATTCCCGTTCCGTGGACCGGCCCGGTGCTGGCGCCGTCGATCGTTGCCGCTTCGCTGGTCGCCGGCGGGCTGATCGGATTGATGCGACCGGTTCGCCAGAGCCGGACCGCGCTCGCGCTGATCGTGGTGGGCGCGGCGGTGATCATCGTATCCTTCACATGGGACTGGCGCTGGATCTTCGCCGGCGGCGTCCCGCGGGTATTTCCCTGGTGGATTTTCTGGAGCGGCGAATTCTTGGGGATCGCGGGGGTGTCGCTGTCGTTGATGGGGAAGACCGAGGGCTGAACCGCTCCTTCTGGTCGCGGCTCGCGGTTTGCACATTCACGATCCGTAAGATTGGCGACAACTCAGCGCTGGCCGCTTCCTTCGGTCGCGGTTCACTCCGGCAGCGGAAACGGCCCCCGTGCAGATTCCATCCGGGCCCCGATTTCGAGCAGCAACTCCTCCTCCCAGGGACGCCCCACCAACTGCACGCCCACCGGCAATCCTTCGTCGCTCATGCCGAACGGCACCACCAGCGCCGGCAGCCCGAGCAGATTGAACGGCGTCACGGGCATCATCGCCTGAAACAATCCCACCGGTTTTGTTTCGGTCTCGAAGCGCCGCTCGCGATGCTTGAACGCGACGATGCTCGACACGGGCATCAGGATCACCGGCACACGGCGCATCTGTTCGAGCAGCCTGCGCCGCATCGCGTCGCGCGTCGCCAGCGACTCGATCACCTGCCATCCCGCGGCGGGCGGACGATCCAGTTGGCGGTCGAGCCCTTCGGTGAACGTCCAGTGCGCCTCCGCTTCCCTGCCCACGATGAGATCCTTCATGCCGCGCGCCGGAAGTTCGCCGAAGAAAAAGTTCCACAGGTTGGGCGCGCGCTCCAAACCATCGGCGCGAAATTCGACGACTTCGAAACCGAGATCGGCCAGCACGCCCGCGGCTTCGCGTACTGTCTTGCGAACCGCGGGCTGCAGCGGGATGTCGTAGAACTGCTCCATGAATCCGATGCGCGTGCCGTCCGCTTTCAATTCGCGCGGCAGCACCGGCGCCGTCAGCGGATCGCGATCGTCATAACCCGCCAGCACGTCGAACAACAGCCGCACGTCGTTCACCGAGCGAGCCATCGGACCTGCGACGCTGATCCCCGGGACGCCCGTCGCCGGGTGATGCCCGTAGAACGAAATGCGTCCCGGCGTCGTCTTGAGCCCCGCGATTCCGCAGAAATGCGCGGGCACGCGAATCGACCCGCCGCCGTCGCTGCCGATGCCGCCCGGGGAGCAGCACGAGGCGATGGCCGCTGCTTCGCCGCCGCTCGATCCGCCGGGCGTGCGTTCGACGTCCCAAGGATTGTTGGTGCGGCCGGTGATGAAATTGTCGGACTCGTAGCTTTTCAGATATTCCGGCGTATTCGTTTTTCCCAGGACGATCGCTCCGGCGCGCCGCAGCCGCGCGACCGCCGTGGCGTCCTCGTCGGCGGGAATTTCGGGAGCGAAGTAGCTGCCCAGGCGCGTCGGAAATCCGGCGACGTCGAAACTGTCTTTCACAGTGACCGGAACGCCGTGCAGCAGGCCGCTCTTCAGGCCCTGGTCGGCACGCCGCGCCGATTCGCGAGCCTGATCGGCCATCAGGATCGTGAATGCATTCAAATGCGGATTCTTCTTTTCGATCTGATCGAGATGCGCATTGATTAACTCGAGCGACGAAACGGTTCCCGAGCGGAGTAGCGAAACCATTTCGACAAGCGGAAGACGATGGAGCATAAACTGCTTTAGTGTAACTTGAGATTCATCCACGCTTCTCCAATTTGATTCGTCTACTGTCCAGAATCGGAGTGGCGCCGGTGCAGCGCCGCCTGCACAACCCAGGGCCCGCGTCGAAGGGCGGGTCGTCAATGCGAAGACAGGCGAATCGCTGCGCAAAGCGACCATTCGTCTGCGCTGGGCCGGAACGACCGCGCCGCCGGATGGTCCGGTCGAGAGTATTTCGCTGGTCACAGCGACGGAGCTCAACGGGAAGTTCGTGTTTGAAGACGTCGAGCCAGCGCGATACGTCCTCAGCGTGGAACGCTTTGGATTCGTCACGCAAACCTACAGCGAGCGATCGGGCGGCGGGGCCACGCCAATCTCGCTGAATTCGGGAAGCGAGAAAGATATCGTGATCAAGCTGGTGCCGCAGGCTGTCATCGCCGGCAAGGTGGTGGACGAAGACGGCGATCCGATGCCGAATCTTCAGATCCGCGTGTGGCGCTACGGATATAATCGCGGCCGCAGGCAGCTGCAGATCACGCAGACCACGTCGAGCATGGTGGACGGTTCGTTTATGGCCGGGAGTCTTCCCGCAGGCAAGTATTACGTGAGCGCCACCGATATGCGCGCGACGAGGGACTTCGGAGGCACCAATGAGCGCCCGGCGAAAAAGGGCCCGGTCGAGAATTACACGAGAACGTACTTTCCGAGCGCGCTCGACGTGAGCGGATCGGCTCCGATCGAGCTCGCGGCGGGGCAGGACATTCGCGGCGTCGAGATTCGCATGCGCAAGCAGCAAGTGTTTGCGATTCGCGGAAAATTGGTGAGCGACGCGGGCGCGTTGAATTCGCCGATCTATCTGATCCTGAGTCCGAAGGGAATCGACGCGTTCTCCAACCTGGGCGCGAATACACGCCCGAAGGAAGGTCACTTCGAATTTCCGAGCGTCCCACCGGGCACCTACATCATCCAAAGCAACCCGAACCAACGGCTCGATCCGGCGAGCACCGTCGTCGTCAACGCTCGGTACGAGGTCACGGTAGCCGATCAGAATATCGAGGATCTGTCGGTTCCCCTGGCGGTGCCGGCCGAGATCACCGGCTCGTTCAAGATGGACGCAGACCCGAGCAACACAGCGCAGCAGAGCCAGACGCCGCCGGTGCCGGCTGTGAATCTGATGGTGTCCGAAGGCGTGATGTTCGGCTCGCCCTATGCCCGCGCAAACGCGGACTGGACGTTTCAGATCAAGAACGTCTATCCGGCGAAGTATCGGGTGAACGTGAACGGCATCCCGGATGGTGCTTACGTCAAATCGATCACGTTCGGCGGCCAGGACGTGACGCATAGCGAACTCGACCTGACGTCGGGATCGGGCGGCGCGATGCAGATCGTGTTTTCGCCGAACGCGGCGGATATTTCGGGAACCGTGCGAAGCGCGGACGGGAATGCGGCGGCAAGGGTGCAGATCACGGTGTGGAGGCCGGGATCGCCGGATCCGCCGAGGAACATGCTCTCCGATACGAGCGGAGCGTTCAAGATGCGCAGCCTCGCTCCCGGCGATTACAAAGTGGCCGCATGGGAGGATGTCGAGGCGGGGATGGTCCTCGATCCGGAGTTTCTGAAACTGTTCGAGCCGCGCGCGCAATCGGTTTCGCTTCGGGAGAGCTCGCATGAATCGCTGGAACTCAAGATGATTTCGAAGGACGATCTCGACGCGGAAGCGGCGAAGTTGAAATAAACCCCATCGCGCCGCGATTCCCCGGCTCGTCAGAGCGGCTGCATGGGCCGATTTGGCGGCGGTGACGCGTTCGGGATCAACGAAGACGGTGCGTGTGTTACACGGTCGGCATGAGCCGGTTTGGCAACCGGCTCGCCGGTCTGACGACCCGCCCCACAAAGGCGTGGGAAGAAGAGCTGCTGTCTCACTCGACCGTCAGCACCAGGCGCAGCGCGGCGGCATCTACCCGCAGGGTGGCTCCTGCGCCGATTTCGCCCCGCGCGACCAGCGAGGCGATCGGCTGGGTCAGGTGCTTCAAGATCGCGCGCTTCAGTTCGCGTGCGCCGTATTCGGCGCTGGTACCGGTCCGCAGCAGAAATTCGCGTGCGCTGTCGGCGACCTCCAGTTCGAACGCATCGTCTCCCAGTCGATTCTGGATGTGCTGCTCCAGATCGGCGATCTGCTGATCGACGATGGTCTCAAGCGCTGCCTGATTGAGCGGCTGGTACGTGATCACCGCGTCGATGCGATTCACAAATTCCGGCGCGAATTTCCGGCGAACGGCCTGCATGCCGATCGCTTCCAGCTTCTTCGCCGGCTCGCCCACAGGCGCACCCGCCGCCACCGCGAAACCGAAATCGGGACACAGCTCGCGATGCATCTCGCGAGCGCCCAGGTTGCTGGTCAGGAAAATCATCGTCCGCTCGAAGTTCACGCTGGTGTTGTCGCCCAGCCGCAACGTCGCTTTGTCCAGCACGCCGAGCAGCAGGCGAGTCATGCTCGGCGCTGCTTTTTCGATTTCGTCGAACAGCACCAGCGCCAGACTGCTCGACTCGCTGGTCGCCGAGGCGAGCTTCTGCTGCGTGAGCATGGGCGTAGTTTCGCGATGCCCCAGATAGCCCGGCGGCGCGCCGATCAGTTTCGCGACTTCGTGCTCCATCTGAAATTCGCCGCAGTCGACGCGCAGCAGATGGCGGGGCGTGCCGTGCAGCACCTCGGCCAGCGCTTCCACGGTTCGCGTTTTTCCCGTGCCCGTCGGTCCGAGCAAAAGAAAGACACCGGCGGGCCGCCCATCCGGCGCGAGCCCCGCCTGGTACATCTCGACGTACGGAACAATCTGCCGCATCGCCTGCGGCTGCCCGATGACGCGGTCGGCCAGATCGGCAGCCAGGCCCTCGGGCGAGGATCGGCGGAAACGAAGCAGCGCAGGTCGCATGTCGAGACGATCTTAGGGCGCACGCCAAGACCGTGGCCTCCGTTAGAGGCGCTAAGCTCGCGCATTATCAGGGGCGAATCGAGGCAGGATTACTTGTGACGGTAGGTGATGCGGCCCTTGCTCAAGTCGTATGGAGAAAGCTCCAGAGTGACCCGATCGCCTGCCAGCACGCGAATGCGGTTGCGGCGAAGTTTGCCCGCCAGATGCGCGAGCACGGTGCGGTCCTGATCGAGCTGCACGCTAAACAACCCGCTGGGGAATTTTTCGACTACGGTTCCAGTGACTTCAATGCTATCTTCTTTGCTCATTGTCCTCCCACAGGAAATTATGCCACGTTTGCAGTCATGGCGATTCGAAACGCCGGCCAGTAAGACTTCGCCCGAGGATCGCGCAGGCCCGCCCGCCGCGCGAGCGCTTCCAGTTCATCGGGATGAAATGCCGCCTCGACGGAGATGGGTCCGTCGTTCACCGTTACCGGATCCCAGCCGAACAGCCAGCGCGTCCAGGGCAGGAAGTAATAGGCGATCGGATTGCGGTCGAGGTCGATCACCAGCACGGCCTTGCGCGCGGCTCGCGAAAATTCTTCGAACAGGCGCACGACTTCATCGTCGGTGAAGTGATGGAGAAAGAGCGAACTGAAAACATAATCGAAACTTTTCGGCCGGAACGGCAGGCCGAACGCGTCCGCGGCGACGCGCGGATCGGGAGCCGCGGCGAGATGCGTGGCGATGCGGTCAAGCGATGTGACTCGCGCTTTGGGATAGATCTCGCGAATCTGTCGCGCCATGTCGCCCGAAGCGGCGCCGACGTCGAGAAGGGAGAACTGCGCGTCATGTATGTTTTCGCGCAGTAATTTGCGAAGAGTGCCGTGGCCGCCCCACGTCTTGTTGATCCGCGTCAGATCGGCGAGGCTCGCACGGGCCTGATCGGGCGGCAGCGTGTCCAGAATTTCAGGTTTGATGATCCGTCCGCGCAGGCAGTGCACTCGCTTTCAGGATAGACCGTGGGGCAGGCTTGCAGCCTGCGCGACGCTTCGAGCGGCGGTGGTGTGTTTTTCAGGAACGGGCGGGCAGTATGCCCGCCGCAGGCTGCAAGCCTGCCCCACGATTGTTCTAGCTCTGCTTGCGCACCATCAGCCCTAATTCGCGGAGCTGCTTTTCCGGGATCTCGCTGGGCGCGTCGCACATCAAATCCGAGCCGCGAGCCGTCTTGGGGAACGGAATCACCTCGCGAATCGACGATTCTTCGGAAAGAATCATCACCAGGCGATCCAGTCCAAGCGCGATGCCGCCGTGCGGGGGCGCGCCGTACTCCAGCGCTTCGAGCAAAAATCCGAAGCGGCGCTTCGCTTCGTCGTCGCTGAAGCCGAGCGCGGAGAAAACCTTCGCCTGCACGTCGCGGCGATGAATACGAATCGAGCCCGACCCGAGTTCGTTGCCGTTCAACACCAGGTCGTACGACTTGGCCCGGCAGCGGGCCGGGTCGCTGGTGAGCTTTTCGATGTCCTCATCGTGCACCGACGTGAACGGATGATGCGCCGCCATCCAGCGCTGCTCTTCTTCGTCCCATTCGAACATCGGAAAATCCGTGACCCACAGGAACTGGAAATTTTTCGGATCCAGCAGCTTGTGGCGATCCGCATACTTCTGGATCGCGTTGAGGCGCAACTGTCCGGCCGCCTGCAGCACCGTCTCTTCGGGACGATGCCCCTGCGGCTCCCCGCCCCATCCGGCAAGCAGCAGCAGATCGTCTTCCTGCGCGCCGATCCGCTCGCGGACCTTCGCCATTGCCTCGGGAAAGTCGCGGTCGAGCCGTTTCGGATCGTCAAAAACGCGCAGCCCTTTTTCTTTTCCGAAATCCTTCAGCGCGTCGCGCTCACTGCGCGTCACCGCGCCGGCCTTGGGAACGCGAATCGCCACCAAAGGCAATCCGTGCGCGGTTAGATCCGGCAGCAGATCCTCGACACAATAGAACGGCGGCAGACGCATCTCGGGCTTGTCGATTCCATACGACCGCATCGCCTGCGCATACGTCATCCGCGGGAACGGAGTTTTCAGATCGAAGCCCGCGACCTTCCATGCCGCGACGATCAGCGGCTCGATCACGCTGAAGATCGTCTCCTGCTGGGGAAACGACATTTCCAGGTCGATCTGCGTAAACTCGGCCTGACGGTCCGCGCGAAACGCTTCGTCGCGGAAGCAGCGCACGATCTGAAAATATTTGTCGTACCCGCTGACCATGAGAAGCTGTTTGAAAATCTGCGGCGACTGCGGCAGCGCGTAGAACGTGCCCGGCTGCAGACGATTCGGAACCAGATAATCGCGCGCACCCTCCGGCGTCGAGCGCGTCATGAATGGCGTTTCGATTTCGAGGAACCCGAGGTTCGTCAAGGCCTGGCGTACCGCGAACGCGACCTTCGATCGCAGGATCACGTTGCGCTGCATGTGCGGCCGGCGCAGGTCGACGTAGCGATATTTCAGGCGGGTCTCTTCCTTCACGTCGACGGTTTCTTCCATCGGGAACGGCGGCGTGCGCGATTCGTTCAGGATCCACAGCTTCTCGACCACAATTTCGACTTCGCCGGTCGAGATCGAGGGATTGATGGTATCGGCCGAGCGCAGCGCGATGGTTCCCTCGGCCGCGATCACGTATTCCGACGCGAGCAGTTCCACTTTGGCGTGCGCCTCGGTACCGGCATGAAACACGAGCTGCGTCACTCCTTCGCGATCGCGCAGGTGAATAAACACCACGCCGCCCAAATCGCGCCGACGATGCACCCAACCCATCAGCAGCGCGCGTTTGCCCGCGTCGGAAGCGCGCAGTTCCCCGCAGTTGTGTGTGCGGCGAAGCTCGCCTAGAAAATCTAGAGGTACGGATTCCATATCATCTCTCTCGTTCTGAAATTTCGGTCAGGGGTCGCGCTTTCCTAGCGCGAATCAATTAGCGTCGTCTTTGTAGAGTCGAGCTTTTTCGACGTAGTTCTGGACGCCTTCACGAAAGCGGTCCTGCTCCTCGGGCGCGACCGCGCGGCGAGGCTTGGCGGGAACACCCATGACGAGCGTCGCGGGCGGCACTTCCATGAACTCGGGCACCAGCGAGCCGGCGGCGACCACCGCGCCTTTGCCGATCTTCGCGCCATTCAGAATCGTCGCGCCGATGCCGATCAGCGAATCGTCTTCGACCGTGCAGCCGTGCAGCGTGACGGAATGTCCCACGGTGACGCGATTGCCGATGGTGAGCGGAAACCCGTCGTCGAGATGCAGCGCGCAGTTGTCCTGAATGCTGGTCTCTTCGCCGATGCGGATCGGCCCGATATCGCCGCGCAAGGATGCATTCGGCCAGACGCTGGATCGTTCGCCGACGGTGACGTCGCCGATGATCTGAGCACTGGGGTCGATGTAAGCAGACGGCGCAACCTTGGGCTCGATGCCGCGGAATTTCCGGATCATAGCGGGCGGTATTTTTATGCTACCAGAGTTGCCGGCCGCGAATGAACGGGTCGTGCGATCGCACTACCAATGAGCGCGGATGCGCGCGAATCGCACGCGTCGGGATGCATCCTCGGGATTTGCGTGCATTCGTGGCTAAAAATTCGCCGTGTGTAGATCGCGCATCCAGAAGACGCGATACTGCTGCGCGCCGGTCTGCATCGCGTAAGTGATCGTTCCTGACGAATCCACTTCCGTGATCAAACTCTTGTTGCCCGGCAAGAATCCGCTGAGAAAGACGTAATGCCCATCCGGCAGCTTCTGCGCCGATCCCAGCGCGGACGAGAACACGCCCAGATCCGCGCTCAAGAGCAACTGTGCGGTCATGTTCGTTTCATCGATGCGCAGCGACTGCCCGCGGCTGTGCGCCTTCGGATCCGCGGCCTGCCGGAGATTGCCGTCATCGAACAGCGTAATCTCCTGACCGTCGTAGGAATACCGCGCGTCGTGCTGATGCGAAAACCACGCGTTCGGATCGGTGACGTCGAGCTGAAAATCGCCGCCCTTGCCGAGCTTCCAGATCACGTGCCCGTCGCCTTCGCCGTTCTCATACGCGACCTTGTACACGAAATCCTGGTTGCGGGCCGAGATCAGCAGATTGCCGTCGGGTGCCTGCTCGGCGGAGTTCACGTGCGTCCAGTCGTTGGCGGACTTCGCCAGCGTCGCGCAGCTTACGCACGTCTCTCCGAGCGTCGCTTTGCGCTTCACGTCGAGAAACTGAAACGTGTCCCACGTCCACACGACTTGCAGATTCCGATCCATCACGATCACCATGTCGCCGATGATGTCGACCGGGCCGGGTCCTTGGGTGTCCGAGAGAATCCGCTCCAGCGTGCCGAGCACCAGAATCTTTCCGTCGGGCAGACGAGATGCCTCGTGATGGAATCCGGCGATCGCCGGCTTCTTGATCGCGGCGAGCTGCTCGTTCACGCGCGCGACATTGGTCTCGGTCACCGTCATGCCGGCCAGATCAAACTCGCGCAGAGTCTGGTTCGGAGCGATGGCCCAGAACGTCCCGCCGTCCTGGGGTTGCGTCATCAGCATGACGGGCTTGGCGTAATACCACAGCAGGTTTCCGCGAAGATCCGTGGCGATGACATTTTTCACAATGTCGGACTGCAGCAGAAGACCGCTGCCCTGCCCGCCTCGCAACAGCGTTTGCGACGCGGGAAGAATCGTCTCTTTGCCGCTGGTGAACGGAATCGCGGGACCTTCCTGAAACACCGTGCCGGTGTCGACGATGTGCGTCGCGGTATAGCTCGTCTGCGGGTGCAGCCCGGCAAGGTAGAAATTCATGCTCAGGCCGGCGGCGCATTTCTTCCAGGGCGTGAACTGCGGCGGCTCGCCGGCAGTCTCGATGCGAACGCGCATTCTGCTTTCGGATTCGCATGCCGGCGCGCTGTAAAGAAACACAAGCGGATGCGAGGTCGCGTTCACCACGGGCGCGCTGCCCGTGATGTTCGAGGTCATCTCATAACGGACTTTCGTGACGCCGATCCCGCGCACGGAAACCTCGATCTCAAAAAAACCTTCGTGATCGGTCGAGGTCCAGTCGAAGAAATTGTTAGGGCCGTAGTCGATGACGGTGCGAAAATCCTCGCCGGCGCGGCGGACACGAAAACGGTAGCGCAGCGAGGGATCGGACGGCTGCGCGGTCCAGGTAACGATTTGCCCCACGCGCGCCGGCGACGGGATCGACGGCGTCAATGAAACCTGCGCGTGCAGACCCGGCAGCAACGCAAACAGTAGAAGTGCGCGATCCAAGAGCCCTCTGAAGGTTGGAGTCAGCTTAGTAGAACACAGAGGGCGTTAGCGGAGATAGAAAAAGAAAATGCCTCGCAGCGCGGAGTATACTAATTCATTAGTATGATACGCGATCTACGCTGGGCGTTGCGCTGGCTGAAGCGGAATCCGTTTTTTGCAGCGGCGGTGGTCTCTATTCTGGGACTCGGGATCGGCGCAAATACCGCGGCCTTCAGCATCGCCGATGCCGTCATCCTGCGGTCGTTGCCCCACGACTCTTCCACGAACCTTGTGCGGGTGCAAGAGACCAGCACGAAACGGGCGTTATTCGGAATGCCCGCAAAAGACTATCTGCGTTGGAGCGGCCGCTCGGATCTGTTCCAGGCCACCGTGCCTTTCATAAAGGACATGGTGACGCTCAACGCGATCGCCACACCGGACCAGGTGTTCGCGCTGCGGACTTCGGGGCGGCTGTTTTCGCTGCTCGGCGTGCGTGCCGCAGTGGGCCGTTCTCTGATGGAAGCGGACGACAACTCAGGCGATGCCGTGGTGATCGCCGACCGCCTGTGGGACCGCGTATTTCATCGGGATTCACGCATCGTAGGCCGCCATCTCACGATTTCGGACGAAGCTTACACCATCGTAGGAGTGATGCCGCCCGCGTTCGAGTTTCCTGACTCGGAGGCGGAGTTGTGGCTTCCACTGCGCATCACCCCCACGCAGACCAGAGTGCAGGTACTGGCGTCGATGCGCCCCGGGGAGCCTCTGCCGGCGGTTCAGAGTGCGATGCGGATCGTGGCCCATCAACTGGAAAGCGAGGAGCCCACGGAAAAAGCGGGACTGGACATCATCGTTTCGCCCTGGCGCGATGAGGTAGGCCGCAAGTACGAATTGACCGTGGTTTTTATTGTTGCTGCGGTCGGACTGGTTCTGCTGATCGCATGTGCCGATGCCGGCAGCCTGCTCCTGTGCAGAGCTTTGCAGCGACAGAAGGAAATTGCCATTCGAGCGTCGCTGGGGGCCGGCGTGTGGCGCGTCGCGCGGCAACTGCTGGCTGAGAGCCTGATGCTGGCCGTGCTTGGAACAGCCGCCGAAATCGCGGCGGCGCAGGGGACCCTGCGGGTGCTGGTGCGGCAACTGGCGGCGCTGCCGATCGCTCTCCCTCATCTTCAGGGCGTGGCGCTGAACCGGCGGGTACTCCTGCTCAATACGGTTCTATGCGTGGTGCTAGCCTGCATTCTCAGCCTGCTTCCGGTATTTTTTGCTCGAAGGGTCGACCTGCAAACCACCCTCCGGACAGGTCAGGCGGGTGGCCCGAAGAACTCGACGCGCATTTTTTCGCTTCTCATCGGCGCCGAAGCGGCGTTTGCGTTTCTGCTGCTGGCGGGGTCGGGACTGATGATGCGCAGCCTGATTCGCCTGGAGCAGTCCGACCACGGGTTTCGACCCGACCATGTACTGACGATGAGAGTTCCCATCGGCACCATGACGCAGCCGAACCCCCGCGGCAGATTCAACAACAAGCCGAGCCAGATGGCGCACTACCAACAATTGCTCGACCGGGTAAAGCAGATTCCCGGCGTGCGCTACGCGGCCGTCGTGAACAACCCGCCGCTGTCGAGCGTCAATACGACGACGGACTTCGAGGCCCCGGACGGCACCTCAAAAGGAGTTCCGACACGCACGGTCAGCGAAGAATATTTCGCGGCCGTGGGGATTCCGCTGGTTGCGGGACGAACCTTCACCGCGCAGGATCAATCGGCGGACGCACCCAGTGTCGGCATCATCAATCAGCACATGGCTCGAGCGATGTTTCCGGATCGCGACCCGCTGGAGCAGGTGCTGCGCGTCTCGCCTTCACGGTCCATCCGGATCGTTGGAGTGGTGAAGGATGCGGCCCAGATGAGCTACGAGCGGCCGCCCAACGATGAGCTGTACATACCGTACCGGCAATACATTTTCGGCGTGTTCATGTCGACCATGGTGGTTCGCACGCCGGGCGAGCCGATGGCGATGGCTCCCGCGCTGCGCAAAGCGATTTGGGCGGTGGATCCCGATCAACCGGTCACGAAGGTGG
>JAIQFJ010000085.1 GCA_020073325.1 Terriglobia bacterium
GCCGCGTTCGACATTCTCGAACAGGAGCCGGAGCGGATCGACAAACTGTGGTCGAACACGCGCTTCTTCCAGGCCGGGCTGCACGCGAACGGCTTGTCGACCGGCGGGAGCGAAACGCCGATCACACCGATCATGGTGGGCGAGGCGTCGATGGCGCACGCCTTTTCGCGCGCCCTGTTCGATGAAGGCGTCTACGCGACGGGCATCGGATATCCGACGGTGGCGAAAGATAAGGCTCGCATCCGGACCATCGTGACGTCGGCGCATTCGGAAGAAGTGCTGTCGCGGGCAATCGAGATCATCACGCGGGTCGCGAAGAGGATGGGGATCGTCTAGCGATGAATGGTCGACGATCCAACCTTTTTGTCATTTGCTTTCATCGGCGTTGATCTGCGGACTCGGATATCGCCGCTTCCATTGGTCGCGGTTCAGGCGGGAGATTTCGATGTCTTGTGAACAATTAACGCCAGCACGGCACCGCTCGCAAGTGCAAAAGCCAGGTCTAGAAAAAGACCGCTCCACACAATGTCGATTTGTCCGATGCTGTTATAGAGCGAACGGAACGCCGCGCGGGTAGCCGCAGTCAAAGCATGCTGGACGCCGAATAGAGTCGAGCCAGTTGATCACTGCGAACAATCTAATCGACCAAGCGAGACAAATCGCTGCAGTACGTCGCACTTCGCTCTAATTCTACGCAATCATCATCCGCGAGCGATCGCGAGCGCGCCGCCGACGGCGATTTGGGGACTCCAAAAAGCGGTAGCCTGAAAATATGGCGGACAGCATTGCTCTACCCCGCGCTCAGGCGCGCACTGCTAGCCTTCCCGCGATTCCCTGGTATCTGTGGGCGTCGGTGATCGGCGTCACGTCGGCGATGATCGGCGTGCATTGGGATATTTCGTGGCACCGCTCGATCGGGCGCGACACGTTCTGGACTCCGCCGCACATGGCGATCTATCTGTGCGGCGTCATCGCGGGAATTTCTTCGGCCTACCTGATCCTGGCGACGACGTTCGGGCTGCTGCCTGAAGTGCGCGCGACGTCGGTGAAGATGTGGGGATTCCATGGACCCCTCGGCGCGTTCATCACGGCGTGGGGCGGCGTGGCGATGCTCACGTCGGCGCCGTTCGACGACTGGTGGCATAACGCGTACGGGCTCGACGTGAAGATCCTCAGCCCGCCGCACACCGTGCTCGCGGCAGGAGTGCTCGGCATCGAGATCGGCGCGCTGATTCTGGTGCTGGGCTACATGAATCGCGCGGTGGGCGATGAGCGGCGTCGGCTGAACTGGCTCTATCTTTATTTAGGCTCGATGATCGTGGTGGTGTTTCAAATCCTCACGATGGAGTATACCGATCGCGTGCTGCAGCACACCGGGACGTTTTATCTGGTGGTGTCCATCGCGGTCCCGGCGGCGCTGATCGCGGTATCGACGGCTTCGGGAATGAAGTGGGGCGCGACGATCATCGCGGGCGTCTACACTCTCTTCACCGCGTCGCTGGTCTGGATTCTGCCGCTGTTTCCGGCGCAGCCGAAGCTCGGTCCGGTGTTCAACCCCGTGACGCAGTTCGTGCCGCCGCAGTTTCCGCTGCTGATCATCGTACCGGCGATCGCGCTGGATCTGATTCGTCCGCGGGTTCGCGAATGGAACATCTGGCTGCAGGCTCTGGTGTGCGGAAGCGTATTTTTCGCGCTGTTCTTCGCGGTGGAGTGGCCGTTTGCGAGCTTTTTGATGACGCCCGCCGCCGCCAACGGATTTTTCGGCACGATCTATCGCGACTATGGCACCGGTCCGAATACGCTGGAGGCTCGCAACTTGTTTCTGCCTGCCGAGCGGAATTTTTCGACCATGCTATGGATCGCGTTCGGCGCCGCGCTGGCGACGGCGCGGTTTGGCCTGGGCTGGGGCCGCTGGATGCGCACGGTGAAGCGATGAATCGCCGCTCGGCCACTCTGTTCCTGCTCGCGGCGACCGCGTTCGCGCACGTCGGGTCGCCCGATATTTTTCTCGAAGGCTCCGCCGGACCGTATCCCGTCTTCGTCACGATTCGCCCGCCGATGGTGATTCCCGGAGTCGCCGAGATCGAGATTCGCTGCTCGTCGCCGGAGGTGAGCCAGATCCGCGTCACTCCAACTCCGCTCACCGGAGCCGGCGCCAAATTCGCGCCGACGCCCGATTTGATGCAGCGCTCGAATCTCGATCCGCAGTTCTTCACCGGATCGCTGTGGATGATGGCGCCCGGATCCTGGCAGGTGCGCGTCGAAGCGGACGGCGCGAAAGGATCGGGACAACTTTCCGTGCCCGTCCCCGCCGTCGCGACGCAGACCAAACCGATGCAGACGGCGATGGCGGCGATCCTGCTGGTGATGACGCTGGTGCTCGCGCTCGGCGTAGTGAGCATCGTCGGCGCCAGCGTGCGGGAAGGGTCGCTTGCCGGCGGCGAGCCCGCCACCGGTCGATCGAGAAATCGCGCGCGCATCCTGATGGGCGCGACCGCCGCGCTGGTGGTCTTTATCCTTTGGGCGGGCGACCGCTGGTGGATCGCCGAAGCGAGCAGCTATTCAGCGAACCTTTATAAGCCGCTCGGAATGACGGCCGCGATCGAGCCCGGCGACAAGCTGGTCCTCACGATCGAAAATTCGAAATGGCTGCGCCGCCGCAACGACGATTTTCTGCCGGACCACGGCCACCTGATGCATCTCTACGTGATCGCCGAACCGGACGCGAATCGCGCCTGGCATCTTCACCCGGATCTGAGCGGCAGCACGTTCGTCGAAAATCTTCCGCCGATGCCGGCCGGGCGCTACAAACTCTATGGCGACGTGGTGCACGCCGACGGGCTCGCGGAGACGATGGTCGCCGAGCTGAATCTGCCGCACGACCTGGCCGGCACGGCGCTGCGCGGCGACGATGCGGCAGGTGTGCGCGGCGAATCGCCCGACGGAGCGCACATCGAGTGGGTGCGCGATGCGTCACCTATCAAGTCGAGGCAGGCGTCGATCTTCAAGTTCAGGCTGGTCGATAAAAACGGCAAGCCGGTGGAGGACGAGGAACTCTACATGGGCATGCTGGGCCACGCGGCCTTCGTGAAGAACGATGGCAGCGTGTTCGCGCACGTGCATCCGTCGGGGTCGGTACCCATGGCGGCGCTGGCGCTGGCGAATCCGTCGCAGGCGGAGCACATGCACATGCAGCCGGGCCTGCCGCCGGAAGCCGATTTTCCCTACGGCTTCCCGAGCCCCGGAAATTACCGCGTGATCGTGCAGATGAAACACGCGGGCATCGTCGAGACCGGAATATTCGATACAGTTGTCGAGTAGTCTGCCCCTGAAGGTTGAACCTGGCTGCAACGAGCCGTGACCGAAGGGAGCGGTTTAACGGTGGGAACTGAGGAGCTCTATGGATTATTCGCCGCTGGTGCTGTTCGTCATCGTGTTCGTGATCGTCTACCTGATCTCGAGCATCAAGATTCTCGCCGAATACGAACGCGGTGTCATCTTCCGCCTCGGCCGCGTTCTGGCGCAACCCAAAGGACCCGGCGTGATTCTGGTCTTTCGTCCCATCGACCGCATGGTGCGCATCTCGCTGCGCGTCGAGGCGATGGAGGTCCCCGCGCAGGACGTGGTCACGCGCGATAACGTCACCGTCAAGGTGAACGCGGTGATTTATTTCCGCATTCTGGAGCCCACCAAGGCCGTGATCGAAGTGGCGAATTATCTCTATGCGACGTCGCAGCTTTCGCAGACGACATTGCGCAGCGTGCTCGGCGAAGTCGAGCTGGACGATCTGCTCAGCCAGCGTGAAAAGCTGAACGTGAAATTGCAATCCGCGCTCGATCAGCACACCGGACCGTGGGGCGTGAAGGTCACCCTCGTCGAGGTCAAGCAGGTCGACCTGCCCGATCAGATGATTCGCGCCATCGGACGCCAGGCCGAGGCAGAACGCGAGCGCCGCGCCAAAATCATTCATGCGGAAGGCGAGGCGGGCGCGGCGGCGAATCTGGAAAAGGCCGCGGAGATGCTGTCCCGCCAGCCGGCGGCGATGCAGTTGCGTTATCTGCAGACGCTGGTGGAGATCGGTTCTGAGAAAAACACCACCGTCGTGTTCCCCTTGCCGATGGATATACTGTCTTCATTGGGTCAAGTTTTGAAGAAAATGGCGGGTCCTGAATCGTCCTGATATGCCAAAAAACGAAGACGGTGAATTTGAGCTGATTCTGGGGAATCGTCAGCTCCTGAGCGTATTTTTTATTGTTGTCGTGCTGCTCGGCGTGTTCTTCACGATGGGTTACATCGTGGGACGAAACTCGGGGCCGATGGCCGCGCCTGAGATCGCCTCGACGCATAAAGAATCGAAACCGCTGGTGGTGGAAACGGCGACACCCGCGCCGGAGCCGAAGAGTTCCGCGCCGGTCGAGACAAAACCGCGGGAGCCGGAACCCGCGAAGATCGAGCCGGCGAAAGCGCCCGAGCCCGTGAAAGCGGAGCCGCCCAAGAAGGAACCGCCGAAGCCGGTGAAGAAAGAAGCGCCTCCTGAAGCGGCGCCCTCCGGAGGGTTTTATCTGCAGCTCACCGCGACGACGTCGCATGAAGCGGAGGTCTATGCCGACGTCCTCAAGAAAAAAGGATTCAAAGTGGTGACGTCGGCGGTCCCGGAAAAACCGGGGCTGATTCGCGTGATGGTGGGTCCGATGCCGGAGTCGAGCATCAACAAAACGCGGACCGATCTGAATGCCGCGGGATTTCCGGGCGACAAGGCGATTAAGCGAACGCAATAGATGGACGGCCTGGTTCAAATCGATCGTCCGCAGCCGCGACTTCCGGAATGGCTGCGCAAGCATCGCACGCATTTCGAATCCGTGCACGGTTTAAAGAAGGACCTGCGGCGGTTGAATCTGCACACGGTCTGCGAATCCGCGCGGTGTCCGAACATGCACGAGTGTTTCAACCGCGGCGCGGCGACGTTCATGATCCTGGGCAATCTGTGCACACGCGGCTGCGGATTCTGTTCGGTGCCGAAGGCAAAGCATCCGGGTCCGCTCGATGCGGAGGAGCCGGCGAATGTCGCGCGGATGGCGCTGGCGATGAAGCTCCGCTATGTGGTGATCACGAGTGTGAATCGCGACGATCTTTCGGACGGCGGCTCGGCGCACTTTGCACGGACCGTTCAAGAAGTGCGGCGCGCGCTGCCGGAGGCTCGCGTCGAAGTACTGACTCCGGATTTCTGCGGCGATCTGGATGCGGTGGCGCGCGTGCTGGATGCGGGTCCGCACGTGTTCAATCACAATATGGAGACGATCGCGCGGCTGTATAAAACGGTGCGTCCGCAGGCGGACTACCGGCAGTCACTCGAAGTGCTGCGGTTTGCGAAGCGGCATGGCGGTGCGTTGACCAAGTCGGGCGCGATGGCCGGGTTGGGCGAGGCGCCATCGGAAGTAGAGCAGCTCTTGCGCGATTTGCGCGAGGCGGATGTGGATGTCGCCACGCTGGGCCAGTATTTGCAGCCGCGGCGGAGGAATCTTCAGGTTGCCGAATATGTGACACCGGCGCAGTTCGAGGCGTATCGCGAATACGGTTTGTCGATCGGATTCAAGATGGTGTTCAGCGGTCCGCTGGTGAGGAGTTCGTACATGGCGGATCTGGTGAACGAGCAGGCCGCGCAGTTGTGACCTTACTTTTTCGTTCGGGATTGGCCGCTCCCTTTGGTCGCGGTTCTGTTCCGGTTGAACCGCGACCGCAGGAAGCGGTGGATCCTTATCTACAGTGATACTCTCCGTCCTCACCGCAGCTCTGCTGATCCTGATTTTTCCGCGATTCGATTTGACGTGGCTCGCGCCGGTGGCGTTGACGCCTTTGCTGATCGCGTGCGCGCGGGAGTCGCGATGGCGGCGGCGATTCGTCAACGGATGGGTGGCGGGATTTATTTTCTGGTTCGGCGTCTGTTACTGGATTCAGTTCGTTCTCGAGGTCCACGGCGGATTGGGACGATGGGGCGGGTGGGCGACGTTCACTCTATTCGCGATCTTGAAGGGCCTGCACATGGCGATCTTCGCGGCGCTGGCCGGATTTCTGATCGCGCGATGGTGGGCGCTTCCAGCCGTCGCGGCGCTGTGGACCGGGCTCGAACGCACGCATGGCGACTTGGGATTTACGTGGCTGCAGCTCGGCAACGCGGGAATCGACATGCCGGTGCCGATGCGGATCGCTCCGTTTCTCGGGGTCTACGGGTTGTCGTTCATCTTCGCGATGCTTGCATGCGCGGTCGCGCTGATCGTGTTGCGTCGATCGCGAGTCGAACTGGCGTGGCTGTTGGTCCTGCCGCTGCTGCTGGTGTTGCCGTCGGCGCCCGCGCCTGAAAAAGGTCCGGAGCATGCGCTGCTGGTGCAGCCGAATATCGACACGGAATTCGACTGGACACAGGCGTCGCTGGTGCGCGTCGAGAGGGACCTCATGATTCTGTCGCACGATCGCGAAGCGAAATTGATCGTGTGGCCCGAAGTGCCGGCTCCGTTTTATCCGAGTGATCCGGCGTTTCGCGTTTTTGCCGAAGGGATTGCCCAGAGCGAGCAGTCTTATTTTTTATTTGGCGGAGTGGCGTACAACTCGGCTCGCGCGCCGCTGAATTCGGCGTTTCTGTTCGATCCGTCGGGGCGCATGATCGATCGCTACGACAAGATCAACCTGGTGCCGTTCGGCGAATTTGTGCCGAGCGTGTTCGGTTGGGTGAACCGGATCACGAAAGAGGCGGGCGATTTCGCGCCGGGTACGCGCATTGTGGAATTTCCCGTCGGCGGGCACAAGCTCGGCGCGTTCATTTGTTATGAGTCGGCCTTTCCGGATCTGGTGCGCGAGTTTGCGAAGGGTGGGGCCGAGGTGCTGGTGAATCTGTCGAACGACGGATATTTCGGGCACAGCGCGGCTCGGGAGCAGCATCTGGAACTGGTGCGGATGCGGGCGGCGGAGAATCGACGCTGGATTTTGCGCGCGACCAACGACGGGCTCACGGTGTCGGTCGATCCGGCGGGTCGCGTGGTGTATCGGGCGCCGCCGTATCAGATGCTCGCGGGGGATGTGACGTATCGGTATTTGTCGAATGTCACTCCTTATACGCGATTTGGGGATTGGTTCGCGTGGTCTTGTTTGGCGGTCGGATTGGCAACGGCATTTGTATTTCGGAGGCCTCCAGAGCCGCTTGATTGACCCTCACGGCGAAGAGACCGTTTATTTTCCCGCAACGGCGTGGGTCCGATTGTACGATCCGGCTTTCGTCCATCACACGCACACGTCGCGCGGCGGTGTCTAGAACACCGCGCTCGGTGGAATCGGTCCTCTGATGGATGAGCACTCAATCTCCTCGGTTGTAGGGTAGACGAGGAAGTATCCCAGATTTGTAGTGATCGGCGATAAAGTGGCTGGAATATTGGAGAAATAGTTTCGCGTAGCGGCGTGAATCGCTATACTGATGCGATGAAATGCCTCACGTCGCTGCCGTTTTTGATCTGCGCTATTTCGTGGGGCGATGATCTGCCAGCAAAGATGACTAAGCTGATGGTCAAGCTGGAGAGTCAAGAAATTCCCAGGGATAGTTTCGCGGCGCAGCCGAAGCGGATGTATCGGGCAGGATCGCGATACTGCCGGACGGAGGAAAATCCGGACCTTCAAAACGGGATTCACGGGCTGATGATTATCAACGAGCCGGATGTCTGGTTGATCAATCGGCTGGATATGACCGCCAAGCACATGGTCGATCCGGGACCAACTTACAACTGCCGTATGCCGATGTTCGTCAACGCGGAAGATATCCGGGGACCGGAGGATCTGAAAAAGATTCTGATGCAGCTTGAATTCGGGCGCGAACTCGAGTTTTTCAAGCCGAGAGCCACGGCACCCGTGAGGGGCCTGTGCTGTTCGGGAAGAAAACGATGGCGTACCTGATCCAACTCGCAGACTCGCAGCTTTTCCTGTTTAAGAGCGGGAGTCCGGGGGTTCCCGTGGCGGTGATCATGTCGACCGAAAAAGGCCGGTCGATTTTTTGGTACGGCGAGTACGAAGAAGTCCCGTTCGACCCGAAGCTGTTCGCAAAGCCTCAGGGCTTGAAGGTCGAGGAGTTGAAGTAGTAGCGATAGGTTTGACGGGGTGAATGGCTGTCGCGGGCCGAACGAGCCCCCGCCATGACTGGCGGGGCTTTCGTGGCGGTCGCATCTCAGCCGTGGCGGATCACCAGGACGTCGCCGTCTTTGACGACGTATTCTTTGCCTTCAAGGCGCAGCAGGCCTTTTTCTTTTAACGCGGGGTAGCCGTTGTGGTCGACCAGTAATTTCCAGTTGACGACTTCGGCTCGGATGAATTTTTTCTCGAAGTCGCTGTGGATCGCGCCGGCGGCTTGAGGAGCTTTGCTGTTCATCGGGATGGTCCAGGCGCGGACTTCGGTTTCGCCGGCGGTCAGGAACGACATCAGGCCGAGTAAAGCATAAGTCGCTTCGATCAGGCGCTGGAGGCCGGATTCTTTGAGGCCGTAGCTTTTGAGATACTCGGCGGCTTCTTCCGGCGACAGCTCGGCGAGTTCGGCTTCGATTTTTCCGCAGATCGCGGTGACCGCGATGCCTTTCTTGCCGGCGAAGGGGCCGTTGCGGAATTTGTCTTCCACTTCCTGCATCTTCGAGGCGTCTTCTTCGCCGATGTTGAGAACGGCCAGCATCGGTTTCTGGGAAAGGAACTGAAAGCCGCGGATGCGCTTTTCGTCTTCATGAGAGAATTCGAGGCCGCGCAGAGGACGATTTGCTTCGAGCTCCGCCTTGATGCGTTCGAGCAGGGCGAATTCGGCGTCGAGTTCGGGACTCTTTTGACGCTTGCGGTCCTTGTCGACGCGCTCCATGCGTTTTTCGACGACGACGAGATCGCTGAGGATCAGTTCCACGTCGACATCGTCCCAGTCGCGCATCGGGTCGACGGAACCTTTTTCGTGAGGAACCGTGTCGCTTTCGAAAACGCGCAGGACGTGGGCCATGGCGTCGACGACGCGGAGGCTGGCGAGATAGCTGGGGTCGCGCAGGGCTTCTTTCGAGATGCTCGGGAAATCGAGGTATTCGACGGTGGCGTGGGTGATTTTCGGCGGCTCGAAAATTTTGGCGAGCGCGTCGAGACGCGGGTCGGGGACCTTGGTGACGCCGACGCGGGCTTCAAGAGATCCGACACGGGCGGATTCATGCACGCCGGTAAGGATCGTGAACAGACTGGTTTTGCCTACCATGGGCAGGCCGACAATGGCAGTTTTCATTTTTGAGGGCTAGAGTTCAGGATAGCGGGATTGCGCGCGCGATTTGAACCCCGGCCTCACGGCCGCGGCTGTCGCCGCACGCAGCGGGATTTGGGATGACTGGCTCACAGCGGGACGTCGACTAACGTCAGGATTTCGGTCAGGATTTTTTCGGCGGCTTCGGCGCTGCGTTGGGCGATGGCGATTCTGGTGTTGACGACCACACGATGGGCGAAGACGGGGACGACGAGGCGTTTCACGTCGTCGGGGGTGACGTAGTCGCGGCCTTCGACGGCGGCCAGGGCTTGCGTCGCGCGGTAAAGCGCCTGTGCGCCGCGCGGGCTGACGCCCATGGCGAGCGATTCGTGGGCGCGGGTTCGCTCGACGATTGCGAGCATATAGTCGAGGAGCGCATCGTCCACCGAAATTTGGCCTACGGCGTCCTGGATGGCGATCAGCTCGTCGCCTCCGATGACGGGGTGGACGCGATCGTGCGAAGGGGCGCTCTGGCGCAGGATTTCGCGTTCGGCGGCGAGGTCGGGATAGCCGATGCGGATGCGCATCAGGAAGCGGTCGAGCTGCGATTCGGGAAGCGGGTAAGTGCCGTGATGCTCCACCGGGTTCTGGGTCGCGATGACCATGAACGGCTGGGCCAGTTCCCAGGAGCGGCCGTCGATGGTGACCTGCAATTCGTTCATGGCTTCGAGCAGGGCGGACTGCGTTTTCGGGGTCGCGCGATTGATTTCGTCGGCCAGGAGGAAGTTGGTGAAGATGGGTCCCTTCTTGAATTCGAACTCCTGGCTGTGGGCGTTGTAGATGGTGACGCCCAAGACGTCGGACGGAAGCATGTCGGAGGTGAACTGGAGGCGATGGAAATTCGACCGCACGGCTCGGGCCATGGCCTGGGCGAGCGTGGTTTTACCGACTCCGGGGACGTCTTCGATCAGCAGGTGGCCGCGGGCGAGGAGACACGCCAGGGAGAGGCGCAGAACCTCCGCCTTACCGCGAATCGCGTCGCCCAACGCCCGTTCGATTTCGGATAACCTGGAGAGCGAAACTGGCGGGTTATAAACAGAATCCCGCTGGACCATCATTGCCCATGATAACGAACTTGATCGCGAAATTACTGCCGCCTTTCATAATGGTGACGATTTCGTGGGCGCAGACGCCTAATCCTGCGCCCGCGGCTCCGGCACAGAAGGCGGGTCCGGGGGCGGAGGCGCAGATCCGCGCAGTGATCGATCGGCAGATGGTGGATTGGAATCGCGGAGATACGGACGGGTTTTTGCTGGGGTACGATCCTAAGGTTGTGTTTGTCGGGGAGAAGATCACGCGCGGGCTGGAGGAGGTGCGGGTGCGGTATCAGACGCATTATCCGACGCGGGCGTCGATGGGTCACCTGACGTTTTCGGATCTGGAGATCAAGATGATCGATCCGGTGAACGCGTTTGTGATCGGGCGGTGGAGGCTGGAACGGGGGGCGGAGGGCGGAGGGGACACGGGCGGGGTGTTTACGCTGCTGTTTAAGAAGACGGCGAATGGGTGGAAGATTGTGGTGGACCACACGTCGTGAGTGTGCGGTCGGACTGAAAAAACGAAGACCAGCCAGCTGACAGCCGGCTCGCCGGCATGGCCGCCGGCCCCACGTGGCGCACACTAGTCGAGGTTCATGTCGAGGATTTGTATGGCGAAGCGCTCCGGGGGGAGCGAGCTGATGGGCGCGGGAGTCAGGCCGGCCCAGGTCGAGTAGGCCGTGTTGGCGACGGTCGAGTTCAGGTAGAACAGGAACTGGTTCGAGAAGCAGCGCAAGGGCGGCGGCTGGCGGAAGGTGAGGCGCATGCCGACGGCTTTTTCGATGGAGACGCCGCCGGTTTCGACGTCCTTGTCTTCGAGCAGCGTGACGAAGCTGGAGCGGCCGGCGTGAGGCCAGACGTCGGCGCGCAGGATGTTGCGCAGGTCGATGCGGCTATCGAAGGTCATTTCGCACTGGCGGATCCATTCGAGGATGCTGTCGCCCCACTGCCAGTGGCGCACGAAGCCAAGATACTGATCGACCAGATTTAGCGCCAGATCCATCTTGCGGCGCTCGGTGTCGAGCGTCGTTTCGGGAAAGGCCGCAATCATATCTTCCTGCTCGATCAGGTCGTTGGCCATGTTCATCACCTTGTCGAGTCTTTTGACGCCGGGTGCAGTGCGAACCAGCAACGGGGGGAGTTCGTGGGTCTTCTGCCCGGGCACCTCGACGAATTTCCGATCGCCCAGAATTTGCATATCCACCTATTTATGTTTTATCGGCATCGCGCCGATAAACTTGACCAGCCATTATAAACGACGTACGACGCGGGCTCAATGTTTCCTTTCGACGAGCTCGAGATGAAACCCACGGTAGCGTTTGCGCAGCATTCCGGGGATGAGAAATGGCGAAAAGATCAATGAAGACAATGCGTCGGCGAGGCTGAGGCCTAAATTGTTGGCGAGCGGTCCCTGTTCTTCGATCGCGTGGGTGCCGATTCCGGCGGCTCGCAAAATAAATGAAACGACCAGCAGAGCGGCGAGCGAGAGGACCAGCGTCCGCCACATGAGCAGCCACATCGCCTTGAGGCTCTGCTGATAGGTGAGGCGCGGTTGGATGGTCCAGATTCCGTATTGGATGCGGAGGGCTCGGCGAACGACCCAGGGGGCGACGGTGAAAAAAGACGCGAGGGCCCAGAGGGAGTCGGCGGTTTCGCCTTCGGCGGCGAAGGCTCCGTGGATCAGGACGACGACGGCGAAGTCGATGAGCGCGGCGGGCCAGGTGAGTTCCCAGGCCATGCGGAGTCGCTCGCGAAAGGGCAGCATCTTTCCGAATATATCGCGCTAACATCTAAAGTTACGTCTGCTCGGCGGCGCTTCGCGCGGAAAAGCGCAGAGGGCCGCGGAGAAAAACCTATGTCTTCATCGAAACGATATTTGCCGTTGCTGCTGATGCTGTTTGTGGGCAGCGGATGCGCGGCGCTGATTTATGAAGTGGTGTGGTTCCAGTTGCTGCAACTGGTGATCGGATCGTCGGCGCTGTCGCTGGGGGTGCTGCTGGGGACCTACATGGGCGGCATGTGCCTGGGGAGCCTGCTGCTGCCGCGGTATGTGGCGGCTCGCGAACATCCGCTGCGGGTTTATGCGCTGATCGAGGCCGGGATCGGCGTGTGCGGGATTCTTTCGCTGTTCGGAGTGCCGCTGATCGATCATGTGTACGCGGCGATCGGCGGGCAGGGCGCGTTCGGAATTGTCCTGCGCGCGATCATCTGCGCGGTGTGCCTGCTGCCGCCGACGCTGTTGATGGGCGCGTCGCTGCCGGCGATTGCGCGATGGATCGAATCGACGGCGGAGGGGGTGGCGTGGCTCGGATTTTTCTACGGCGGGAATATCGCGGGCGCGGTGCTGGGGTGCCTGGCGGCGGGATTTTATTTTTTGCGTGTGTACGATATGCCGACCACGACGGTGGTGGCGGTCGCGATCAACGCGACGGTCGCGCTGGTGAGCTATCGGCTGGCGAAGAAGACGGCGTACACGGCGGCTGCGGCGACGGCGGGCGCGGAGTCGCAGGGATCGCGAGCGGTTTATGTTGCGATCGGCTTGTCGGGATTGTGCGCACTGGGCGCCGAGGTGATCTGGACGCGGCTGCTGTCGCTGATGCTGGGGGCGACGGTGTACACGTTCTCGATCATTCTGGCGGTGTTCCTGACCGGGCTGGGAATCGGGAGCGCGGCGGGGTCGCAATTGTCGCGGTCGAAAATCAGCGCGCGCGCGGCGTTGGGAGTCTGCCAGTTGCTGCTGGCGGCGGGCGTCGCATGGAGCGCGTATGCGCTGGCCGAGGCGATTCCGGGGTGGCCGATCAATCCGCTGCTGTCGCGCGCGCCGCGATTCACGTTCGAGCTGGATTTGATGCGCTGCGTGTTCGTAATTTTGCCTGCGGCACTGCTGTGGGGCGCGAGCTTTCCGCTGGCGCTGGCGGCGGTGGCGATGCGTGGCCAGGATTCGGGAAAACTGGTGGGCGAGGTTTATGCGGCAAATACGATCGGCGGAATTTTAGGCGCGCTGGGATTCAGCGTGATGCTGATTCCATGGATCGGGTCGCAGGATTCGCAAAGGGTGCTGATCGCGCTGTCGGCAGTGGCGGCACTGGTGATGTTCGCGTCGATCCGGCGCGGGATTCGGATGTGGGGCGGGATCGGCCTGCTGGCGGCTTCGATCGCGATTTTCTTCATGATCGCCGGTGTTTCAGAAATGCCGTGGACCGCGATGGCGTACGGACGCCGGATGCTGATCACGAGCAATCCGGGGCACGCGCTGTTTATCGGGGAGGGGCGCAATTCGTCGATTGTCGTATCGGAGCTGCCCGACGGCAAACATTATTTTCACGTCAGCGGAAAAGTGGAGGCGTCGACCGAGCCGTACGACATGCGGCTGCAGAGGATGCTGGGGCATTTGCCGGCGCTGGTGCATCCGAATCCGCAGTCGGTGCTGATTGTCGGATTCGGCGCGGGGGTCACGGCGGGAACGTTCGTGGTGCATCCGACGATCAAGAACATCACGATCTGCGAGCTGGAGCCGCTGATTCCGCCGACGTCGACGGAATATTTTCGAAACGAGAACTACAACGTAGCGAACGATCCGCGCACGACAATTCATTACGACGACGCGCGGCATTTTATTCTGACGTCGAAGGACAAGTTCGACATTATTACGTCGGACCCGATTCATCCATGGGTGAAGGGGACGTCGTCGCTGTACTCGAAACAATATTTTGAGTTGGTCAAGCAGCATCTGAATCCGGGCGGCGTCGTCACGCAGTGGGTTCCGCTGTATGAGAGCGACGTAGAGACGGTGAAGAGCGAACTGGCGACGTTCTTCGATGTTTTTCCGAACGGGACAGTGTGGGGCAACGATATCGACGGCGAAGGATACGACGTGGTGCTGCTGGGACAGGCGGAGCCGACGCAAGTCAACATCGACGCGATGGATCGGAGGCTGGCCGCGCCGGAAAATGCGCGGCTCGCGCGGTCGCTGGAGCTGGTCGGGTTCCGGTCGGCGAGCGATCTGCTGGGGACGTATGCGGGTCGCGCGGCGGATCTGCGGCCGTGGCTCGCGAATGCGGAGATCAACGACGACATGAGCATGCGGCTGCAGTATCTGGCGGGGATGGGATTGAATTTCGACCGGCCGGGTCCGATTTATAGCGACATGCTGGTGTTTCGGAGATTTCCGGCGGACGTGTTTGCGGGATCGGATGAGAAGGTCAGCGCATTGAGGATTGCTTTGGGTGAGGTCCGGCGGCGCTGAGGCGGCCTGTCAGGAGAAGATCAGGCTGGAGCAGGTGACGCCGGCTTCGGCTTTCTGGAGTTCGGAGATGTCGACGGTCGCGATTTTGTAGCCGCGGGTTTCCAGCCGCCGGCGGGTTTCGGGGAACGACGCGGGCATGATGACGGTCTCGCCGACGCGCAGGACGTTGGCGCTCCACGGTTCGGCGACTTCGATCCTTTCAAACGATTCGAAGGCGTGCGCGTCGATCCATTGAGGGTTTAACAGAAGCGCGTCGCCGAGGGAACAGATCGCGCTTTTAAGATGCAGGGATCCGAGGACGGGTACGGCGACCACGTTGTAGCCGAACGGTTGAATCAGATCGGCGAGCTGACGGATGCCTTCTTCGTTCGTTCTTCGCGAAAGGCCGGCGTAGAGCGTCTTGCCGATCCGCATCACGTCGCCGCCTTCGATCGTCGCCGGGGACTGGACGTACTTCAACTTCCGGAACGGGGCGAGCGCGTGGGCGAGGCTGGCGGCTTCGGAACGGCGGGAGGCGGCGCCGGGCCGGCAGATCACGGCGATTTCGTCGAGTACGATGGCGGGATCTTCGACGAAAACGCTGTCGGGAAGCGCCGGTTCGGCAGATAGAGAAATGACGCGGAGGCCTAGAGATTCGAGCAGCCGTTCATAATCGCGATGCTGTTCGGCCGCGCGGAGGACGTCGATGGGGGTGCGGTCCAGAAATTCGAGCTCGCAGGAGTTCAGATCTGGACTGACGGCCCGGGTAAGGGCAACGGCCATTATACTTATACTAATCATTTGTGCGCATTCTGATCATTGACGACGACGTGGAATTAGCTGCGTTGCTGAGGGAGTTCTTGGAGCGGGAGGGCTTCAAGGTGGAGTGCGCGCATGAAGGAACGCGCGGGCTCAGTCTGGCGGAGCAGGGCTCCTTCGACCTGATCGTGCTCGACCTGATGCTTCCCGGTATCGACGGATTTTCTTTGCTGAAGCAGCTTCGCACGCGGAGCGGGGTGCCGGTGCTGGTACTGACGGCGCGGGGCGAGGACGAGGACCGGATTGTCGGGCTGGAGATCGGCGCCGACGACTACCTGGCCAAGCCTTTCAATCCGCGCGAGCTGCTGGCGCGGATCCGGGCGATCCTGCGGCGCGTGGTGCGGCCGCGCGGGCGGATCGAGGTGAACGGCGTGACGCTGGACCCGGGCACGCGCGAGGTGCGCTGCGACGAACGCCGGGTGGAAATCACGACGCTGGAGTTCGACATTCTGGAAATGCTGATCCGGTCGGCGGGACAGGTGGTTTCGCGCGACGCGCTGATGGAGAACCTGTATAACCGGAAGGCGACGCCGCTCGACCGGTCGATCGATATGCACGTCAGCCATCTGCGGCGGAAGCTGGAGACGGATCGTCCGCTGATCAAGACAGTGCGGGGAGTCGGGTATCAATTCTGCGCCTCGGCCGAGGACGCGGCGACCAGCGAAGTAGTGTAAGTCATGGGTTCGATGTTCGCCAAGATCCTGGGTTGGGCGAGCTTCACTCTGACGATCACGGTGGTGGCGACGATCGCGGTTTCGGTGATCGGCTACAATCCCAACGCGTCGCTGCATGCGCCGTTTTCCTCGATGCTGGGTTTGGGGCTGGCGGACGCGGAGCGCGCGTGGGAGACGGGGGGCCGCGAGGGCGCGCGCGATTCGGTCACGCGGTTCCTGAACGTGACACATGCCTCGTTTGCGGCGATCACCGACATGAACGGGATCGACCTGGTGACGGGGGAGTTGCACCCGAACCTGATTCGCGGAGCCCGCAAGGGTTCGAGGTTTCCTTTTTTCCGGCAGGGCGAGCTGACGTTTGCGCGGATTTCGACGAACGGGAAATATTGTTTCTTCGTGGTGCTGTCGCCGGCAAGGCTGGTGCTGACGACGGTGCAGCCCGCGCATCTTCTGGTGCTGGCCGTGCTGGTGCTGCTGTGCTATGCGTTCGCTTATCATTTGACATCGCCGCTGCGGGAGCTGCGCGCGGCGATGGATACGTTCGGCGCGGGGAATTTCGACGCGCGCGCCCCGAACCACCGCATGGACGAATTTGGAGCGCTGGCGCGGACATTCAACCGGATGGCCGCGCATATCCAGGGGCTGGTGTCGATCGAGCGGCGATTGCTGCTCGACATTTCGCACGAGCTGCGCAGTCCGCTGGCGCGGCTGAGTGTCGCGGTGGAACTGGCGCGGTCCAGCCAGCCGAGCGTCCTGCCGCTCGACCGGATCCAGAAAGAAGCGGACCGTCTGAACGACCTGATCAGCCAGATGCTGCAGGTGGCGCGGCTGGAATCGCAAAACGCGCGGACGATGCAGCCGGTGCGGCTGGACGAACTGGTTCGCGACATCGTCAACGATTGTTCGATTGAGGCGTCGGCGCACGGGTGCGCGCTGGTGTTTCCGGTTCCGGGCGAGGTGACGGTGCCGGGCGATCCGGAACTGCTGCGGCGCGCGATTGAAAACGTGATGCGCAATGCGATCCGTTATGCTCCGCCGGAATCGAAGGTGGAAGTGGTGGTGGAAGATGGCGCGGGAAAAGCCCGCGTGCGGATTCGCGATCAGGGGACCGGGGTTCCGGAAGAAGCGCTGCCGCACCTGTTCGATCCTTTTTTCCGCGTGGACTCGGATCGCAACCGGGCGCGCGGAGGCGTGGGGCTGGGACTGTCGATTGCGCGCCGCGCGGTGGAACTGCACAAGGGCAAACTGTGGGCATCCAACGCGCATCCCGGATTGCAGGTCGACATCGAGCTGCCTCTATGAGCGAAGTATCGATCCGGCAAGCGCGGCGGGAGGATCTCGACGCGGTGCTCGAAATGATCCAGCGGGATTCGTTTGCGTACCAGCGGGAGGATCCGGCGAGCCGCGAGGATTACGCGCGGGCGTTCGATGCGATCGAGGCGAGCGCGGAGAATGCATTGATCGTGGCGGAGCGCGCGGGTGAAATCATCGGGACGCTGCAGCTTACTTTCATTCCCGGGCTGAGCTATCAGGGCGGATGGCGCGCGCAGGTGGAGGCGGTGCGGGTGCGCGCGGATCTGCGCAATCTGCGGATCGGCACGCAGATGATGGAGTGGGTGATCGCGAGGGCGCGTGAGCGCGGCTGCCGGCTGGTGCAATTGACGACGAACGCGGCGCGCACGGATGCGCAGCGGTTTTATAAGAGGCTCGGGTTCCAGGCGAGCCACGTCGGCATGAAACTCATCCTGTAACGAATCGCAGAAATTTATCGCGCAAGGCGGCGGCGGTGGCGAGGTCGGGGGCGACGACGAGAATCGTGTCGTCGCCGGCGATGGTGCCGGTGACGTCGGGCCAGTCGGCTTTATCGAGCGCGACCGCGACGGCGTTGGCGTTTCCGGGCGCGGTGCGGAGGACCAGCAGATTCTGCGCGAGGCGAATGTCCTGCACCAGGTCGCGCACGGCGGTTTCAACGTCGGTGGATCCGGGGGCGGCGTCAGGCAGGCCTTGCGTGTAGCCTTCGGGGGTCTTGACGAGGCCGAGTTCGCGGATGTCGCGCGAGAGCGTGACTTGGGTGGCGGGGATGCCGACGGCTCGCAGGGCCTGGGCGAGTTCCTCCTGCGTGTGGACGTGGCGGGAGCGGATCAGTTTGAGGATCTGGCCGTGGCGGTAGTTTTTGTTCATGGTCTCGATGGAACCCCGGCTTTACGGCCGCGGCTGGTCGGGGTTGATTACGGGAGTCTGGTCAATCTTTCCTCCGCTTCCTGCAGAGCCGCGGCGACGGCTTGCGGGCCGGTGCCGCCTTTAATCTCGCGCGTACGAATGCCTTCGGCGGGATTCATGTACTTCGCCATCGCGGGGGTGAAGGCGGGGTCGAAGGCGGCCAGTTTTTCGGCGGTCCAGTCGGCGGGCTTTTTTCCGGTCGAGACGCTTTCGAGGACGAGTCTGCCGACGATCTTGTGCGCCTGGTGAAAAGGAGTTCCGTTGCGGGCGAGCGCGTCGGCGAGATCGGTGGCGATGGCCCACGATTCTTCAACGGCGGCCAGCGGGGGCGCGGGTTTCAGGCGCGTGGTCTCAACCACGACGCGGGCCATTTCGAGCGAGCCGCGCAGATGATCGGCGGCGTCGAAGATGCGCGGCTTATCTTCCTGCATGTCGCGATTGTAGGTCATCGGCAGGCCCTTCATGGTGACCATGAGGGAGGTGAGGCAGCCCATCACCCGGCCGCATTTCCCGCGGATCAGCTCCAGCGAATCGGGATTCTTCTTCTGCGGCATGA
>JAIQFJ010000532.1 GCA_020073325.1 Terriglobia bacterium
GGTGGATAATCGTTGGCCGTCGGATGCTGATGGCCCACGGGCGGGTTCGCCAGCGGATTGATGTAGAAGAAAAATTTGTCGAAACAGACCGGACCCCAGAACAGATTGCACAGCCGGTTCGCGTTGATCTTCACTGGATTCGCGCGGGCGATCGCCTGCAGATCCGCCTTGTCGTCAGGATCGAGGTAGGTAAAGCCGGCCGTGGAGAAATCGCCTGTGCCGAATGCCGCGCGCGCGTTGTCGTCCAGGAGCATCAGGCCCAGTGCCGCGTAAAACAGAGGCACGCGGCCGGTCACCGGAATCTTGGTCTTGTGGATCTGATGGGCAAGGGTTTCGCTTCCCGCGCGGAATGTCTTGGAGGAAATACACATCAACAGCTCGCCCGCGACCATCAAGGAAATCGGGCGCTGCGGCATGACATGCTGCAGATGCTTACGCGCCGCCGCGTATCTCGCCTGGGGGATGTTCAGGCGTTGCTTGTTTACACCGGTTTTGTAATAGCCGGCGGGAATCGATTTGTACACACCGTAGCGAAATTTCGCGTTCGTCATCAGGCGTCCGAAGACTTCCCAAAAGTCAGTCACTTTTTGCTCCTCTCAATGAGTGATTTACGATTTCAATCTCACCGCGAACCGCGCGCGTGATGTTATACTCCCGCGGACCTTTCAACCAGTGAGCCCCGATCCGTTGATATACGCGTCGCGCTTCCTCGAAACGGGACAAATGCGTCAGCGCTCGCGCCTGCTCAATCCAGCCGAGCACGGCAAGCCCAGGAAAATAGCGCTTGTAAATCAGCCCGCGCTGCTCCTCCAGGCGATCGCAAACATTCAGGACGCCTGGAAAATCGCCTCCGCGCGCCAGGTGCCGCGCCTGTGCGTAGAGCGTCAGCGGATCGGGCCACAGGCCCACGGCTTGATTCAGCAGCGCCGCTGCATTTTGCGAATCGACCATGCTTTCGAGCAGAGCGCGCGTCCCGTGCGTGTGCGTCGAGGGCCACCGCCGCTCGATTTCGCGCAGGCGCTCCAGCGCATCGGACGCAAGCTGCCGATCCTCGATCTGCGCAGCCAGAAGTCCTCCCTCGAGCAGCGGCTGCAAAACGGCCGGAGTAGGACTCAGGCGCACCAGTTCCGACGCATGAACTCTGGTTCGCGCGGGAGCGTCCATAAGCCACTCCAACATGCCGAGCCAGGAAAGCCGGATCTGCCGGTGATTCTGCTCCTGAACCGCCGCGTCGAACGCGAGATCGGATTCCAGATCGGAAGCGACATCGGCGAAGCGGCCTTGCATGATCCACGGCTCGCAGCGGACCACGCGGGACCAGCGGTCGCGCCGCGCGTCCTGGCCCATGCGCTCGAAGGCCTGGCGGGCGCTGTCGTAATCGCCTTTCCCCATCCACGCGAGTCCCGCGCCCCATTCGAGCAGCGTCGACGTATTCCCGCTGCCGCGCGCCTGATGGAATAGATCGAGCGCTTCGTCGTTGAGGTTCGCCTGCGCGTGATTGTTGATCAGCTCGCTGATGTTGTTGTTGTTCGGATCGAGCTCGACCGAGCGGCGATTGTAGGCAATGCCGTCCCGCGACCGCCCCAGATAGGCGTAAGCGAACGCGACGTTGCGCTGGAACGTCGGGTCGTCCGGATAAAGCGCAGCCAGCCGGCGGCACACTTCGAGCGAGGAAACATAGTCGGCCGTGATGTTGTGATAGGACGCTTCGATCCACAGCCGTTCGCGCTCGCTCACGCGCTGGCGCAGCGCGTAGGCGCGTTCGTAAGACGGCATCGCAGTCTCTACTTCCCATCGGGCTCCGCAGGCGATCCCGCGCCACAGATGCGCCAGCGCGAACTGTGGATCGATCCGGGTCGCCTGCTCGAACCATTCGATGGCGGCTTCCGCTTCGCTGTTGTCGTAGAGGCGCAGGCCGCGATAGTAATACTCCACCGCCGCCGCGTCGGGCGAAGTCACCTGATCGAGCGGAGCGTATCCGGCCTTGAGCGCCGCGGCGGATTCGCCGAACTCGCGCCGCAGTTGCAGCGAGACGCGGTCCGCCATCGGGATCACCTGGCGCGCGTCCGAGGCTTGCTCGGCGAGCTTCAGCAGCGGCTTGTCGCGCCCCGGATCGTACACTTGCAGAACGAAATTCACGCCTCCCCCCGATTCGACCACGCGACCCTCCGCCACCAGCGCGATCCCGTCGTTTGCGGCGGCCGTCACCAGATGCGAATGCGCGACCGGCAGCGTGTTGGGAAGATTCAGCTTGCGCAGCACGTCGCGCAGATGCTCGTCGGGCACCAGGCTGACCAGCAGAGATTGACGGATCGCGGTGATCAACAGATCGCGAACCAGGCTTGCCTTGCTTCCTTCGGCCGGGAGAAACGCGTTGAACGCGAGGCGCTGCCGCGAAACCAAAGCGAGCCGTGGACGATTCCACAACTCATATCCCGCGATCGCCGCGAGTGGAGCCGCCACAGCGCCGGCCAACACCAGCCTTCGTGTCATGTCGCCTTGAAGGGAACGAATCACGGGCTCGAGCGACTCAGGCCGATCGGCGGGCTGCCACGCCGTGCACGCCGCGACCATGCGAGCGCCCGGCATCAGCAGCGCCAGCACTTTCCCGAATGCATAGACGTCGGTGCGAACCGATGCGGCGGCTCCTTCTTCCAGTTCCGGGGCCATGTAGTCGGGCGTACCGGCTTCGAGCGAATGAAGATTCGGAGCGCTGCGCCCGGTGAGCGCGCGCGCCAGGCCGAAGTCGGTGATCACTGGCGCGAGCTTCGTTCCGCCGCCCACCAGAACGATGTTCGACGGTTTGAAATCGCAATGCAGAATTCCGTTGCAGTGCGCGGCGTGGAGGCCCTGCGCGAGTTGCAGCGCAATCTGCCGCCGGACGGCGGCCGCGGGCGGCGATCCTGCCAGCCACTCTGAAAGGCCCGTGCCTTCCAGATACTGCATCGAGAAAAACAGCGTCGCATCCTCTTCGAACAAGTCGAAAATCCGGCACACGTTGGGATGCGTCACGCGACGCGAGTTCTGTACCTCGGCCACGAAGCGGCGGCGCAGTGACGTATCCGAGGAAAGATCGCCGCGGATCGTCTTCAGAGCGACGCGCTCGCTCAGCCGTTTGTCATAGGCGAGATATACCTCGCCCATGCCGCCCTTGCCGACCAGCTTCTCGATGACAAACCGGTCGAGCAGTATCTGGCCCGGCTGGAAACGCGCCTGTTCCGGAGCGGTCAGCTTGCCGACCAGCGTGATCGGTTCTTCAAGAAATCCAGCCTTCGACGCTTCGAGATGCGTTCCATAGAGATGCTCGACGGCTTTGCGAACCTCGGCGTCGGTCTCCTCTTCTAAAAGAGCCAGCGGAGCTTCCGAATCCACCATCCGGTCGAAAAGGCTTTGGATCCTGGCCCACAACTCGGGCGTCGGATTGAATTCGAAAGACATTGCGTCCTGTTGACCACGCGGGATTGCGGGGCCGGAGGGGACACCGGCGCCGGAATCTTCATCGGGAAAGCTCTGCATAGAGCCACGCTCGCGCCAGAGTCCAGTATCGTTTCACGGTGCGCGACGAAATTTCGAGCACCTCGGCGATTTCCTCCATAGAAAGGCCGCTGAAGAATCGCAATTCCACCACGCGCGCCTGGCGAGGGTTGAGCT
>JAIQFJ010000086.1 GCA_020073325.1 Terriglobia bacterium
CACCTGCGATCCGTCGACAGGCGACTTGCCGCGATTGTGCACCTCGATGAAGAACTGATTCGTGCCCAGCGTGTCGAACACATTCAGGTCGGTCTCGAAATCCTTCATCGAAGCGAAGCCGAGAAAATCCGGAGTCGAGCTGAGCGTGCTGTGCGAGCTGCGCAGCACTTTGATATCGGGGCTCGAAATGAGATGCAGCGTGGAGCTGGGCGTGGTCGGATCGGCAATCCCTTCGAGCCAAGCCGGACGCGGGGTACGTCCCGAATCGGCGGCATTGGCGCGCAGATAAATGTCGGGATCGGGAACGGTCGCGGGGTCGAGCGGAATTTCCCAGATGCCGAGCCCGTGAGTCGCCGCGCGGAGAACGCGCGTCACGGGATGAATCGCGAGATCGGTGACGGCGCATTCGGGAAGATTGTTCGAGAAGACGGTCCAGTTCCACGCCGCGCCGGATTTGACGCCTTTGAAAACGCCGACGTCGGTGGCGACGTAGATCTGCTCGGTGTGCGCCGGATCGATGGCGATCGCGTGGCACGGCACGTCGAGCGTGGCTTGGGTGAGCTGCGCCGTCACCCAGTGATTCCCCACGGGATCGAAATACCACACGTGATCGATGTTGCCTCCGCCGAGCGTGATGTAGATCGAGCCGGTCGCGGCATTCTCCACCGCGATCGACGTAATGAAACGCGCGCCCGGGAGACCGGTCATCGTCATGGGCGTGGGCGGATTCGGCGTCCAGTTTCCCCCGGATTGATCGAGGCGATAAATCGATCCGGCTGTGGCGACGTACACGCGCGTCGGCGAGGCCCAGGCGATCGCGGTGACGGGTCCGCCAAGATTGTCGGTGGCGGCATTTGCCGCGCCTCCGGCATACGGATTCGTATTCGAAGGAAGCGTGACCCACGTATCGCCCCAATCGGAGGTGGCCCACAGCCGATTGGTGCCGAACGCGCTGAGCGTATGTGTCGCGTCGAGGGCGACCGCGGCGATGGGCGCGTAGAAACTGGTCTGCCCGTTTTCGATTGCAATCGCGGCCTGCTGCGCCAGCGTCGGATTCGCGCCCACGGGAAAAAACTTGCCCTGAACGGAAAGCTCGGTCCAGTTGCCGCTGTTGGCTCCGTCGGTGGCGACGTACAGATCTGCCTGCGCGTACTGCCGCATGAGGCGATAACCGTTGTTGGGGTCGTAAGCGCAACCGCCGCCGTCGCCTTCGGGGTCTTCAAAGCAGACGCTGTCGCCGCGATAACGAATCGAGCCCTGATCCTGCGCGCCCGCGAACATCGCCGTATCGGTCAGCGGATGCTGGGCGAAATAGTTGATCTGCGTGACGGCCAGGCCGAGATTGCGCGGTTGAAACGACCCGTTCTTCCCGCTTTGGGTCGATTGAAACACGCCGCCGTCGCAGCCGACCCAAACATTTGTCGAGTCGTGTGTGCCGTCGAGGTTCGTCGCGAACCCGATCGCGTGTCCGTCGGCATGAACGGCGCGGCCGACGAAAGTAGCATCGGTGTGCGCCTTGGTGGAATCGTTCTTGCCGTTGGGGAGCGGCGTCGCGTCGTTGGACGGATTGAAAGGAAAAACGTAATTCGGCGCGGTTCCGGTGATCGTGCCCTTGTAGAACGAAAGACTCCAGTCGCCGTCCTCGACCGTGTCGCCGGCCATGTACACCGCACTCGGGTTCATCGGATCGACCGCCAGCGCGATGTCGTAATCGCCCTGCCCGCTGGCGAACAGAGCTTTGGGGACGCCGGAGACTTTCTGAAAGTTTCCATTCGGCGCCGCGTCCAGCCGCCACAGCGTGCCGTCCTGACAGAGCGCGTAGATGATCGGCGGAGTACCTCCTGCGGCGGGAACATCGCTTGCGGCCAGCGTGACGCGGCCGGTGCCCGCGAATCCTCCGACCGCGGTCCACGTGTTGGGCGTCGCCGGATCGGAAAATCGAAAAACAGGTCCGTTCCATCCTGCGGCGAAAATGATTTTATTCGCGCCGCGTCCCGCGATGACGACGTCGGAAACGCTCTGCCCCGCCGGAAGCGGAGCGGCCACCTGCGTCCAGTTATCGAACGGAGCGGCGCGCGGCCGAAGAAATAATCCGGCGCTGGTGGCGGCGTAGACGGTGAGTGGATCGTCGGGATCGATCGCGATGCGATACACGCCGTGACCCGCGAGATTTTTCGCCTCGAGCGTCCACGTCGCGCCCGTGCCGCCGCTGGGCGAGGATTTGATGCCGACTCCAAAATAGCTGTCGGGCTTGGGCGAATCGCCGAGCTGCCGGGGCTCGCCTGTGCCGATGAAAATCAGATCGGCGGCGGCGGTGGCGCCGAACTTCACCGCGATCGCGCCGGTGGCGAGCGAATCCGCATCGAGCGCGGAGTGTCCGGAAGGCTGGTTGGGCAGCGCGTATTCGTCGATCGCCGTCCAGGCCGCGCCTGAATTTTCCGAATACCACACGCCCCCGTTCGCGGTGCCGACGTAAACGCGCGTGCCGCCGGGACCGACCGCAAACGAGGTGACGCGTCCGCTGACCGGCGGATTGCCGGTCGCCTGCCCGTGCGCGACCACCGACGGTCCGAGCGGCGTCCAGTACGGTGGGACCGGAGGAGCGACCAGCGCCTCCATAAATTCCAGCACCCGCGGGCGCTCGGCGAGCTGCCTGCGCAGCATCACGCGCTTCTGCCGCGACGCGCGCGCGATCGCGTCCAGCGCGACTGTTCCGTCGGGCTTGCGGCGGCGCTGATAAAACCACTCGCGCCGAGTTTGCGGATTGTCGCCGCTTTGTCCTCTTTCCCGTATGTGCGATTTGGATCGGTCGGGCATAGGTCCTCGCTAACTTGTCGAATCCGGCGCGGGCGGACCGAGTTTCAGCCAGCCTTCGGTTCCCTCCGCCGGGTCGGGCGGAAGAATCGGATCGGCGGTGGAATTGATCACCGGATCCTCGGCCCACGTCGCCACGTCGCTGCGATGATCCCAGCTCCATGTTCCTTTGATTTCGCTCGCCACAGGCATGCGGATGCGTTTGGGATCGACCAGCAGCGGTCCGAAACGGAAGGTCGGCGAAATTTGCGCCAGCGCTGCGGCGATCCATTCGCGCCGCATCCCGATCTCTTTTCGCGGAAGCAGGCCGGTGGTCGCGTTGACCACGCACTGCGGCTCGACCAGCATCGTCAGCAGATAATCCTGATTCGGCGCGATCCACAACAGGCCCGACGCATCGACGTACGGATGATTCACCGGCGAATTCCCCTCGGTGACGCCCGCGCCGAGGTCGTTTGAAAATTGCTGGTAGTAATCCGGCACCAGATTGATCTGCTGCAGGAATCCGCGATTCGGCCCGACTTCGCGGGCGAATCCGGCTGCGGCGGCGTCGGCGCAGTAGAGCGTCGTGTAGTCGTCGTTCACGAAATATCCCAGCAGCCCGTCCTGCCAGTGCGTCAGAGCGCCCAGCCGCAGCGGGAATCGCGACATGTTCACTGGATCCGGCGTCACCGGCTCATCCACTTCCAGCCGCACCCGCGCGCGCATCACCGCGACCGGATGACCGACGAGCAACGAAAGATGTTCATCGCCCGTGTGGCCGAATGGATCGACGGACCACAACGTCGAATCGACGGTCCGCAAGAGCGCGCTCAGGGCGTCTTCACGCGCGCCGGCGACCATCGCGTCGGAGAGCCCCCACTGAATCAGCCCCTGCGCGATACCGGCGAGCTTCGAATTCGGAATCGCGCGCGAGGGATCGGTGCCGACCGTCGACGGAGTCCCTGGCGCGTCCTCCCACACGATTCCCGCCTGCGCATCGGGACGAATCTCGCCGAGGTTCGCGCCCGTCGCGTCGAAAAATTCCAGCGCGCCGTCGAGATGATTCGGCAGCACGAAGCCGCACACAGGACCCGTCGTCGCGTCGGCATCGTGCGTGTCGTCGCCGACTTTGAGATAACGAAACCACAGACGCGAAGGAGACGTAAGCCGCGGCGGCATCGCGGCGACACCCGGCGCATTCGGAACCGAAGCGGGAGCTGTGGTGATGATCTGATTCGGGTCCGCATTTTGCTGATCGCTCGATCCGGCGAGATCGACGAACTGGCCGTAGCCGTCCACCAGCCGCAGCCGGCGGATTTTCAGAAATCCCGCGCGAATCGGAACGAACGGCGTGGGAACCGGATTGGCCGTGGTCACGCCGTCGCCGGTCACGCCGCCGCGCAGGCGCGTGTGGAAATTGTCCATCGCCCCGGTGAGGACGTCCATGTTATCGAGCGCGGAAATGATGTCGTCGAGCGGCGTGCGATTGACGCCTGTGGTGTCCGTCGCGACCAGCGTCTCCGTCAGGCTGTCGAGATGCATCAGCATGATTTGCGCCAGCCCGGAATAGAATCGCTCCGGCCCGCGGACCGAAAGAGGACCGGTGCCCGCGCTGCTTGCGGCCTGCTGCAACGCGGTCCGCACTGCCTGTGCCGCTGTCGACGCCGCGCCGCTGGTGAGATGCGCGCGGCCGCGCAGGACGATTCCTGGCGCCTCGGGAAGCCCCTGCGTGATGTAGTCGATTTCGTCCAGCGACCAGTCGGACGTGCCGCCCGGTGAAGCGACGTATTCGATCTCCCAATCGAGATGAATCGGATTCCAGGGACGCACCGGCAAATTGATGGCAATGGGCGAGGGCAGCGTCCCGCGAATTCCGCTGTGCGCGACCAAAGGCGCCGCATCGAAACGCGGATCGCGCGCGGCCCACCACGCGGTCTGCTCCACCATGAATCGATTGGCGACGTTCGCGATCGCCGCGCCGGTCGCCCCGCTCGCCTGAGCCGCGGCCATCGCGCTGCCGGGATCCACCAGCACGGTTTCGCGAAGAATATCCTCGCATTCGTACGGTACGCTGCCGTTTTCGACGCCGCGCTCGATCACGTCGTCGCCCGTCACCGAGGGACGGATCGGCTGGCCGCTGAATGCCATGCAGGCGGTCTCGGTGACGCAAAAGCCGGTCAGCCGGCAGATGAGTTTTCCATCAGACGAATAGCGGCCGTCGCCGCCGTGCTTGAACGATCGCGCCGCGCCCTGCACCAGCACCACAGGATCGGCGGGCTGAAAAAATCGCGGCAGCGCGCGCTGGACAGTGATCGTCTTCGCCGGCTGTGGCGCCGGCGGATGGGGCGTCGGGAAAACGGCGTGGATCACGTCCGAAAGCCGGCCCTTGACGATCGTGGCTTCCTTGACGTTTACCGGCGACGAATTGCGGATCGGCTGCGCGATCCCGACCGCGTTCGAGAGCACTTCGGACCCCTTGAATTGTCCGAACGAGCTGACCGAATGCTGCTGATTCGCGAACACGCCCGGATCGGGCGTCACGGGCGCCGGCTTCGCGGGCGGCAGATCGGGCATCGGAGGCTGCTGGATCTGTTCGGTAACAAATCCGCCGTCGCGCGTCGCAAACGACGCGGCGTGCAACAGCGCGTCGACGTGCGCCTGTCCGTCCGCCTTGTCGACCTCGCTCAATGCGCCCAGCAGGTACGCTTCGAGCATCTGCGCTTCCTTGGGCGATTGATTGACGCGCGCGACGATCGCGGCCAGCGCCTCGGTGATCGTGTTGCCGACGGCCACATTGATCGACGACGCCGCGGGCGGTCCTCCGAATTCCCCGCCCTCTTCGCCCGGGCGCTGCGGCGGGGTGCCCAGGATTCCGTTCGGCGCTCCCGGCCATCCGACGCCCGGCCACCCGATGCCGACCACCGATCCGTGATAGAAACTCCCTTGCGGCCACCAGGCGCCGTTAGTGGTGTACGACCCTCCGACGGGATGTCCCGATGGATCGAGCGGCGCGGGCGTCGAGCCGATCATTCGTTCCGCGACTCCAAAATTGTACGGCGCTTTCGTCGCCACCGCCGTTCGTCGAATCGCCGGGTTCGCCGTGATGCCCGAATATTCGAGCGTCGCGAGCCCGGCGAGATTTGCCGCCTTGATCCGATCGCCGACGGTCACCAGCGCCTCGCTGAATTCGCCGTCGTCGATATGCCACAGCAGCGAATTCATCCTCGCGTCGAAATCGGCAAGCGACTTGATTTTCGGATCGGCCAGCGGATCGAGCGACGGATCGGCGTACCAGCCGCACACGATGTAGGCGATCGGTCCGCTGCGGATTCCGGAAAGATCGTCGTAGAATCCCAGGCGATTCACCACGTTGTCGTAATACGCCGACCACGCGGGATCGCCGTGGCCCAGGGCAGTCAGAGGATTCTTCACCGCATCGGGCGAAGGCCCGGTCTCGATCCACTGATCGAGCGGCGTCACCGTCGGGGTCTTGTCGCCCGAGCGAATCACCCACCCTGCAACGGCGCGTCGCGCTCCGGTCTGCAGCGACGGCGAGAGCCGCAGCACCAGCCAGCGATCGGGAATCGCATAGAAACTTCCGGTGGACCCGTCGCTGGTGCCATGCGTCAATGCGTCGGGAAGCGCCCAGTGCAGATACGCTCCGCGCGGCCGCGCTTGCTGCAGTTCGCTGAACGGATCGGGCAGCAGGTCGCGGCGCTGCTGCAAGCCCGCGGTCGGATCGGGCTCGGTCATCAGACAATTCGCCCACGTCTCGCCGTCCTGGCGAACCATCATGACGTCCAGGTGAATCGGCACCAGCACACGCGGAGTCCGCACCATGAACGGATTCCACGTGGCGATGGTCCGCTCGGTGATATTGTGCGCGGCGGCGAGCGCGAAATTTGCGGTGCTCATGGTTTCGCTCCGTTCTGAATCGCCGCTTCGAGCGCCACGCGCGTTTCCGGCTGACTGACGCGCACCGCCACCGACAACGACGATAAGAATCCTGACGATTGTCGCCCGCCGCCGTCGCCGGCATGGTCCACCGTTCCTTCAAATCGTTGACGCCAGGGCGGATTCAGAACTTCCACCGCCAGCGACGCACCGCCGGTCTGTTGCGGCATCGTCGAATCGGCGTTCTGCGCCTTGAACAGCGCGCGCCGCAGCGACGCGATCGAGAGCACGCGTTGATTGGCGGCGCGAACCGGCGCGAACAGCGGCTTCGAATCGGACCCGACCAGAATCTGCTCTCCGTCGGCCTTGCGCTCATCGATCTGGAAACCGGCGAACACCGGGCGGACGCCGAACTGCACGCCATGATGTGGTTCTTCGATGGTCACCAGCGCGGGAATGCCCTGAAACAGCGCGATCATCACCGACGGCGAGAGCCGTTCGAGCCGCAGTGTGCGAAGCTGCGCGTTTTGCGCGGCGGCGCTCGACGGATCGAGATGCTCGGGAAGATCGGTGCTGTGAGCACGCACGTCCATTTGCGGCCATCCGCTGACCGCGGCCGATCGCAGCAGGAAACCGGTGATCACATCAGCCGCACCGTTCGTCAGCCGGTTCGCGTCGTTCGCGGATTTGAGATCCGCAAACGACCCGAGCCGCATCTGAATTGACCGCACGATGCGCTCCGTAATATCGAGTTGCTGGCGCACCGCGGGCTCGTGCGCCTGATGATGCGCCTGCTCGCGCGTGCCGATTTTCCCGACCGCGATCGCGCCGTCAACTACGCGATCGGCAAAGGAGCGGTCGAGGTAGAAGAATCGAATCGATTCGTCGGGCAGGAGGCGCGCGTCGGGCACCAGATATTCGAACGGCACGCCGACCAGCACGCGCAGATGCGCGAGGAACGATTCCATGTACGGCGGCATCTCCGCTTCGGGCTCGCCCGGGGCGACCTGCTGCGGCTGCGTCATGCGCAGTCGCAAGGCTTCTTTCGATTGGATCCAGGCCTGTCTCATGGAGTCCCCACTTTCTGCGCGGTGTTGGCGATGATGCGGTCGCGCGCGGCGTTGAGATTCGTAAGCGCCGAGGAATTGGCCGCGACGGCGTCGATGGTAGTCGCCGCGCGTGGAGTCGCGGCCGGGGCTGTGACGGTCGCGCCCAGCGTTCCCGCGTCCGCGCCGAGGATTGCCGCGGCTTCGGCGGCCGAACTCAACTGCCAGGCGTCCTGCAACGCGGCGGGCTGCAGGCCGATCACCTGATTGAGGTAGTCCACGCCGAACCGATCCGCCGCGGGACCGCGCCCGGTCAGCATGCTGGTCGTCGCTCCGGCGGCGACCACCGGGATCGCCGGCGTATGCACGTCGATCGCCTGAACCAGCGGCAGCGTTTCCGAAACCGCGCTGAACGTATCGGCGCGGGCGGACTGGCGATAGCCTTCGCGGCGCCATCGCATCAACTCCTGCGCGAGCCGCGCATCGGCCGCGGCGAGCAATCGTCCCACTTCGAACGCGCACGCGTAGGTGATGTCCTCCGCGCCCGTTTCCGGCGCAACGCGGCGGCACTGATCGGCACTGTGATACGGACCCAGCGGATCGCGCGTCAGTTGGAACGGCGCCAGCGGGCTGCGATACAGAACCGTCTCGTCCACGCCGGCGCGATCGCCCAGGGCAATTTTGATATGGCCTGTGTCCGCGACCGGCGGATGGCCAGGGTCGGCGACAGTGCCGAACATCGCGACGTCGAGGCCTTGCATCAGGTCGCGGAACGAACCGGGTCCGATGCACTCGAATTTCCAGCTATAGAGCAGCACCAGCGACACGGTGATCTGAAATGGAAACGGCTCTTTCGGAAACACGATCGGCGTCCGGGATTGGGCGGAAAAATTCGTCGCCGCGAGCGGATGCAGAACAATCGGGCCGGGCTCGACCAGGATCGGAATGAAATCGGCAGGCGGATCTTTGGGAACCAGATCGGACCGCTCCTCGAGCGACACCAGGCACGCGCAGCATTTCGAATTGGGCGCGGCGACGCGGTTCGACATGACCACAGAAAACCAGCCGTCGCTTGAGCCGGCGCTCAACTCGCGGTCGTCTTTGTTGACCTGCCGGACGTGCGACAGCACGGTGAGTTCGTCGAGCGACGGCATAATCCCGCTCAGCACCGAATGCGTCGTCTTCACCGCGTCGCAATTGATATTCGGCGGACTGCCCAACCGCTTATAAACAGCCGACGGCACCACGTCCTCGAGTTTTTGATTCTGCAGAATCGTGTATTCGCCTTCTTCAAACAGCAGCAGCGCGAGCCACGGCGCGGGACCCACCGGGCGAGGCGGATCGCCCTGCTTCACGGTCGGCGTGCCGATCAGTCCGCTGGGATCGAGCGCGCGTTCCCACGGCAGCGTGCGGCGCGACAATGCGATGTGCGGCACATTTTCCTGAAAACTGCCGTGTCCGTTGCGCGGCGGAAAAACTCCGGCGACCAGCGACGGCGTCAGCGTGAAGCGCGGCCCCTCGACATTGAAATAATTCGTCGCGCCGGGAAGATTCTGATCGGTGCCGTCGATCGTCGTGTCGGTCGAAACATTGAAGCGATACGACCCGTCGAGCAGCGGCGGCGTGATGTTGTCGTACAGATACATCTGCCCGGGGGGCGGAGGCGTGTCGCTCATGCGGAGGCTCCTGTCGAAACGAATTTGATGATCACCTGGCCGCCGGGCGTCAGCGGACCTTCGGGGACCAAATGTTCGGGGACGCCGCCGTTCATGCGCACGGCCCAGTCCTGAGCTTGTCCGGGCAAGCCGATCACTCCCGAAATATTCCAGCCCGCGACGCTGGCGGTGGAAATGATGATGCTCGCGGCGCCGTCGTCGATCTGGGCGACCTGATAGAGCAACGCGCGGCGAGTCCCACCCGCGATGACGACCGGTGGCGTGGCAAGAGTCGCGCCGTCGGCGGCGATACCGAAGTCTCCCGCTTCGGCCGCGGTCGCGTCCTGCTGATCGAGCAGAATCATGACGACTTCGGTTTCGATGGCGAGCTGCGTTTGCAGCGCCGTTTCTCCGCGCACGGCTTCCGACGCGCGAACCGGGGTTTGATTCGTCTTCATCCCGGATCGGACCGTCGTGAACGGACGCGACAGGCGCACCGCACAGCCGCGGCCGAGGAATACGGAGACGCCGGCCTGCATCAGCATGCTCGCGCTCTGCCAGCCGGTGGCGGCGTAATCGCTGCGCGGAGCGGCGGTGGCGCTGATCGCGCCGAATCCTTGTGGAGTCGCGGCGGCAGAGGGCGGAGTTCCCAGGCATTGCGCGATCAGGCGCTCTGATTTCGCGGGAATCGCAATCGTCATCCCCTTCGAGCCGGGCAGCAATTCGCGATCGTCAAGCACGCCGCCGCTGCGCGACAGGAACGTCAGGCGCACGGCCGCCGATCCGCTGATCGAAAGCGAGGCGGAGCCGGGCGGCAGATCCCACACATGATTCGCGCCGGCCGCGAGCGTGACGCCGTTCGCGACGAAGTCGGCCGCAGCCTGCTTGATCGCCGCCGAGTGCACCGATCCCGCGGCCCAACCGACTTCGGAATTGCGCAGCGTCTTGGCCGCACGCGCGATCGACGTGGGACGCACCGCATTCGCCGCCGGAACGCGCTGCAACCGCGCACCCGCCACCACGTCGAGTTTCGGAGGAGCCATGCGCGGAACTCCCGCCGTCGCAACCTTTAGAACCGTGGTTCGATACGCGGCGGGTGCATCGGCGATGGGCTGCGGTTTCGCTTGCAGCACGGCTCGCAAGCGCGGCTGATCGAGCGCGATCGAAAGCGCAGGCGCGATGCTGCGAATCGCAGGCGGACGAGCGAGCCCCACGTCGCGCATCGTCATTCCGGTGGTGATCGGCAAAATCGCCGGCGGCGAAGACCGCCGCGTCGCGAGCGCATTCAGCGCGACCGGCGTCAATCCTTGCGCGGGAATCCCGGCCGCCGCGCGCGCATCGCCGAAGAAACCTGGACCCGCGAGCAGTTGTCCCGCGATCGACGTTGTCTTCGTGTTCGTCGCCGAAAGCGCGCTGAGCTGATCGGCGACGGCGCCGTAGCCGAGCAGCAGATCGATGTAGCTGATCGTCAGCGTCGCAAACGGAAGCGGACGAGGGTTGCTCGCATCGATCAGCGTCGAAATCGGAATCAGCGCGCTGCGATTCACCGTGACGGCGAATCCGTTGATCTGCAATCCGCCGAGGCCCGGAACCGTGCGCGCCGCGGCCGGGACGTTATCGTGGTCGCTGAAGAAATGCCACGTCCCTTCTGAAAACTGATTGACCACGCGCGTGATCGTGAAATGATCGGCGGAGACCGTCGCTGTCGCCCAGGATCCGTCGTTCTGTTTCTTCTCCAGCCCGACGATATGCGATGTTACGACGTGCGGATGCGCCAGGCCCATCGGCGCAAAGTCGATGTCGGAAACATCGGATAGCTCGCCCGAGGCGCCGTTGACAAAATCGGTGACCGACGTCGCGGGCATGCGCGTTTCGGTCTGGAACGACCATTCGGTTCCCATGCGCCACGGCTGATCGGCCGTGCCGGGAGCAGGCGCGGCGCCGGCAGGTTCGGGCGGAAGCAGTCCAGTGAGAACGTGCGTCGCGACCGCATATCCACTGGGGTCGTTACCGTAGAGATACTTCAACGCGAACGCGCCGAAATCGGCGATGAACTGGCTGTTCGGATTCGGCGACGGACCAAACGCTACCGTCACCGATGCGATCGCGAGGTCCACCGTGACTTCGCCATGCAGTGGCGGACCGGAGACGTGCAGCGACGCGCCGAGCGATACGCTGATATCGATATCGACGCATCCGATGAAGCAGATCTCCATGTGGAATTCGGCGCCGACAGAAATGCCGATCTGGATGTCGTAATAGAACGGATCCCACGACAGCAGAAAATCCGTGTACGCGGTGAACCAGATGTGGATGCAATCGGGTCCGTACGTCGCTTCCATGCGCGCGCCGGCCATCACGCACGTGTTGGTCAGCGCGAAATACGATTCGCCCTTGATGTTGATCGCGCCGAGCAGCGACCAGTGGTAGCCGAGCCGCGGCACATCGGGAAATTGCGCCGGCTTCTGGAAATTCGGATTGTACCCGCCGATCGACAGAACGAACTGTGATTGCGGGAACCACATGAAATACGCGAATCCGCCGGTGAGCTGACAATCCTTGCTGAGCAGCCACGAATTATCGGTGAGCTGCGCCTGGATCGACAGGATTCCTTCGGCCGTCGAGAAGCGGGCCTTCAGCGCGAGTTCGATGCTGACCAACGCGGTGTCGTCCGAAGGCAGCGCCATGCGCGCGACGCCGAGCACGCCGACTTCGACGCCCTTATCGAGCGCGACGTAGACGATCGCCGTGACATGCACGATCACAAACGACGTTCCGTGCAGGCCGACCGCGAGCCAGAAGCTTCCGCGGCGCGCGGGCATCGATTGGCGGATCGACATCAGCTCGCCCATCGGATCGTTGGCGAATTTTCCGGCGTCGTCCAGCGCGGCGACCAGAATGAAATTCGGGATCTGATTCAGATCGTCGGGAACGATCAGCTCGCGGTTGTAGCCGACGCCGAGTCCGAAACCGTCGATCTCGATGATCGGCGGCAAGCCGACCACGATGAAAATCCCGGCGAAGACGAACAGCGACGTGTACTCGCCTTGTTGATCGGTGGGCTGCGAATAGGCGCCGACGGCAACGAAGCCGAACTCGGTGATCTGGATCAGCAGCATCCCGTCGTATTCGATGGGCGGTCCTGGATTTTTCAGGAGTCCGCCGGCGATGGTCACGCCGGGCGATGAGAATCCGATGGCGAGTCCGCCGAGATCGAGCGACCACCCTGCCGGATTCGCCAGCGACTTGAACGGGATCGTAACGCCGAGCGCATTGGCCTGCGCGGTGAGCCCGTCGACTTTGACGCTGCCGTCGATCAGCAGCGTGACTCCGGGATCGCTGGTCACGCCCACGCCGAGCTGGTCGATATAAATCGGACCGAAGCCGGCGTGCACGGGAATCCACAGCGTCTGATCTTCTTTGTCGCCGAAGCGGATGTGGAATTTTCCGTCGTTCGCGGGACCCGGAACGATCGCGGTGGGCACGTCCCACACGCCAATGTCGACGGCGGGATTCACCGGATGGTTGTCGCCCGGCGTGCCGCCCGATTGCAGAAGTCCGGCGGCCACGGGATTGCCGCCGACGCCTCCACCGGTCGCTTGTCCCAGCGGAATGCCGAACGCGTCGAGTTCGAGTCCCGCGCCGAAGTTCGAAAACGTGATGCCGCCCTGAAAATCGACGTCGAAGAAAACGTACCCATCCACGCCGCCGAGGCGGAACTGATCCGTGTTGATCAGCGGCGCGTCGTCCTGTCCGGTGATGCCGAGCCCGATGCCGACGCAGTGCAGGCCGGGCTGAAACGTGAAGTTCGCGCCGCCGCTCTGGAATAAGTAGAGGCCGAGTCCTTCGTCCATTCCAGCGGCCCAATCGGCGGGCGCGCCGAAGTGAATCTTCAGCGTGTACGATCCGGCGGAAAATTCCTGAGTGCCGCTCAGCGCGATGCCGTAGCGATTGCCGCCGGTCCCGCCGTCGCTGATCAGCGAAACCTTAAGCGTCGACGAAACCGGGATGTGCACACTGCCGGCGAGGGCTTTGAGCAATCCGCTCGCGATGGTGACCAGATCCGGAATCGGCGCGAGCGTGTCTTTGTCGGGCGTCGCGCCTTTCGTGATGATGTGCGCGTCGGCGAGGACGGTCTCGACGGTCGGGCCGCCGCTCCACAGATTGTGCGTGAGGTTCGGCTTCACCGCGTCGAGCGCCAGCGTGCCGGCAAGCGGAATCAGGACGTGCGTGACGAGCTGCTCCGCCGCGCCTGTGTCGAGCGTCACACCGGGATTCGGCGCGATGTTCACGGTGAGCGGCCCATTGCCCGCGCCGCTTGCGAGCGGAAGAATCGCGACATCGAATTTGCCGCCGTTGACCGACGCGTGCAGCGTCGGCGAAACGTCGAGGCCCAGTGTCGATTGCAGCGAGATCGCGAGATCGGCAGAGCACTGAATATCGCCCGAGGCGTAGCCCGCACTGATCGATGCAGTGAGTCCGCCGTCGGTCAGCTTGACGTTGTGGAGACTGAGCGCTGCCGTGGGTCCTGAGTTATCCCATCCGAGCGAGACAGCGGCGGTCCCGCTGATCGTGCCGCCAAACGTTTCGCTCCAGGTGACGGTCCCGGCGGCCGCGGTGACGGTGCCGGGAAGACCGCCGCCGATGGTGGAGAACAGATTGGCGATCGCCGTGGCGACTCCGGCTCGCGATCCGCCGAACGCTACCAGGAAATTCCCCTGCGTGAGCGCGCGAAGCTGATCGGCATGCGTGGCGAATCCGCCCGCGCCGTAAATGCCGAGCGCGGTCGCGATATCGAGCGCACGTTGAAGCACTGTTCCCGGAGTGGGCGGACCCAGGTCGCTGACGATTTCGTCCAGCGCACGGGGCAGCAGCGCTTCGAGTACGCCGCGAAGCGAATCGCCCAGTCCGCTGAAGGTCGGCAGGATCTGGATCGGAGAAACCCCCGCCAGCTGCGGTGCGACGGTCAGCGAAACCGCGGTGGGGCTTGCTCCGAAAGTGATCCCTATGCCGCCCCAGCTTCCCGGCAGCGCGACGTTGATGGTGACCTGGCCGCTCGGGGTGACGTGGAATGTCGAATCGATGGCCGCCGAAAGATCGATCCCCAGCACGCCCGCGATCGGCGCGGTGGTGAGCAGATGCAGCGCCGTCGGATCAGCCGCCGTGCCCGCGCCTTCCGCGATCAGCTGCAGACTTCCCGGAAGCGTCAGCCCTTGCGTTCCCGGCAGGCTCAGCAGATTCGAAATGATCTGCAAAAGATAATTGATGCGTGGTGCGGAGAGTCCGGTGCCCGTGCCCATCGCGGACGATCCCGCCATGGTCTGGCCGGGCGACGAGAAGAACGAATCGATCGGCGGAATCTGGAATCCGTCGCCGAGAATCGCTTCCAGCACGGCGGTGAACGTTCCCGAAAGAAGCAGACGCGGGAGAGCCTTGCTGAGCGCGGCCTCGATCGTCGACGCACTCGGCGCGGGCATCAGCACGATCGGATCGAGCCATGGCGCCGCGCTGGCGGTCAGTGTGTTGTTGGCCCACGCCAGCTTGAACGCGCCGATCTGGAACGTCGCGCCGACGCCCGACGTGTTGATGTCGAATGCCAGCGACGCGTTCGAAGAAAGTGCGATGGCCTCGGTTCGCAATCCGGGTTGCGATCCGTTGATGTACAGTTCGACCGGCACGCCCGCGATTGAGGCGACGCCGTTGTTGAATCCCGCGATGCCTGCGCTGAGCGCCGTCGCCAGCCGCGGCTTCAAATATCCCGCCGCATCCACCGCAATCGCGGACCACGCGTCGGCGGAAAGTCCGAACGCAGACGGCGTATGCGAATCCGGCACCGCGACGCCGAGCGCCTGCAAAGCTGCAATCAATCCCGCGAGCGACGATCCTGACGGCAGCGCCGTCGAAGTGATCCCCTGGAACACCGCGCCCAGCAGCGGCTGCGCAACGGCGTCGCTGAACGACACGATTCCCGCGCTCATCGGGCCGTGGAAAGAAGTCTGATGCAGCGCGACAAACGTCGACGTGGTCGAGCCGATGTCGATCCCGAACTCGGCCCAGCGCACACGCACATCGACGAAGCCCGCGACGGGATCGTACGACGACGCTCCTCCGATCAGCCAGTCGCCGGGACGGCTGAGGCGTACGCGGACGGAGACGGCGCGCTCCGGTCGTGTGATCGCGGCCTCGGGTTTGGCCAGCGCGACGCGAAATGCGTCGAGACGGACGGTGGCCAGCGCCTTCACCGAATTCGCCGGCGTATTGCCCAGACCGAGCGCTCCTCGCAGGCCGAAGCTGATGTGCGTCGGCGCCGGCGTCGCAGCCGAGGACGCAGCCGTCGCCATCGCGGCGACCGCCTGTTTGACCGTGTCGAGCAAACTTCCGGGGATCGTGCCGCCGAGCGCCAGGGCAGCGACGCCCGCGGTGTCGGCGCTTCCCGTCCCCGCGAAATTAAACGACGCGATCGGATACGGAGCCGCAACGGCGACCGCGTTTGCTCCCGCGGGCGCGGCGTATCCATCCATCGCGCGGATCACGTGCGTCAACGCGGATTGCAGCGGCCCGGCAGGGATCGACGGCAGAAGCTGTTCGACAAATCGCACGGCCGTCGCCGCGTTGGCATCGCTGAAGAACGGCAGCGGCGCGCCCGCGTGCGGCGTGCCCACCGTGATCAATCCGCGAATCAGCGTCGGATTCGCGGCAGTGAAGACACGCGCGGGGACGCCCATGGTCGAATGCGCGACGATCGTGACCGCGACGCCGGGTCGAAGCTGATTGATGCGCGCGACGACGCGGCCGATCTGCGCAACCAGCGATGCGGGATTCGTCGTACCGTCGTCGAGAAGATCCGCTGTGTAGTAATCGACAGCCTGCGTGATCGCGTTGACGTTGACGGAGGACGGGTCGGGCGAGCCCGTGCGGAAATCGAAATTCGCGCTCGCATTCGCGCCGAGCAGTGTGGTCCAGACCGCATGATCGCTGAACGACGGCCCCAGCAGCAGCACGGCGCGCGATCCCGCGCCGGCCCAAGTATTGATCTGCGCTTGCATCTGCGAAACCGCGGACGCATCGGACGGCTGCTGATCGTGCGACGCGGTGATCGGCGTGCCGGTCGCCCAGCCCGCGGGGATCTGCGATGCGATCGGGACCACGCCGTCGCTCGATGAGAAGTGATTCGCCAGCGTATTCAGGGAAACCACAAGCTGCGCCAGATCGGATTCGGCAAGCGCCGATCGCAGCGCCGGCACGAACGCCGCGAGCTGCTGCGCCACCGCGACCGGAACGTTGAAATCTCCAGTCGCCGTCGCGGCTGCGATCAATGGCTGCGCCCAGGAGGCCGGCGGCCCCGCCGGCTCCAGCCACACCAGCGCCTGCGCCGATTCCGAATCGCCTGCGACCAGCGGCAAAGCCCACGGGTCGTCGTAGATTCCCGATCCGGCGACACTCGCCGGCGGCGAGGAGAGCGTATTGCTCAGCAATGCTTGCAGCCACTTCAGCGCCGACGGCAAGAGCGGAGCGGTCCCTGTCGATAATTGCGCGACCCATTTGCGCAGCGCCGCGAACGGATCGCTCAATAAACTGCCGGCCGCGCCCGGATCGGCGAGCGTCGGCCAGTTGGCGGGCAATCCCGGAAGATCGGCGTGCACGCCCAGCAGCCCTGTGACGACCCACGCCGGCATTCCGCCCCACGACAGCGCCGCCCGCGCGAGCACCAGCCGCAGGACCTGTTCCAATTGCGGGATCGATACGCCGAACGCCGCGGCCACCGACGCAGGATTCGACACATCGATCGCCGGGACCGGAAAATTGATCGCCGGAATCGCGATGGTCGTGCCGCCTGCCGTGATCTGGACGTTTTGAACCCCGGCCTGCCAGGTCATGCTGCCGCCGGGAGTCCAATCCATGCGCGCGCCGATGCTCGCGGCCGCGATGGTGAAATTCGGATTCGGCGGCAAGGCGGGCAGCGGCTGAATCGTGAACTGCGCGTGCTGCGACGCCATCAGCGAAATCGATCCTTCAGCGTTCAAAGGCAGATCGATCGCCAGCAATTCGGCCAGCCACCAGAACGAGAACGGCGCCGAAGCAGCCGATGCGCGCAGCCCGATCCGTAATTTCTGCACGTCGCCGGGCCCGTGGGCCGTCGCAGCGTTCCATGCCGCGAACTCGAGCGTCAGCGGACCAGCCGAGCCGAGCGCCACTCGCCACGGATCGGCTTCCGTTCCGGTGCCCGAAACAGCTCCCGGAAGCTGCAGCAGCCCGACCAGATCGCCGAACAAGTACGACCAGCTATCGGAGGGATCGACCAGCACCGCGCGATGCACGGCGCCGATGGCACGCGCGGGATTAGTCACCAGCAGGCTCGCGTCGATCAGATGTGGCAATGCGATCGGGTCGCCGGTGGGTTTGACAATTCCCGCAAGCGCCGCGATGTGTTGTCCGATCCCGCCGCCGAGCGCGGAGGTGATGTTCGCAAGCACGGCTGCCTCGGCGGCCTGCACCACGCTATCGGCATTCGTCAGATCGAGCTGCGGATAAATCGTGCCGGCCAGCGTGACCGTATCGAGCACAAGAATCGGCGCGAGACTCGATCCATTCCACGTGAAGCCCGCGCGCAGGTCGTTCACTGCGATCGCCGGTGGGCTGTTCACCAGCGGCGCGGCCCCGTCGGCCCCCGGCGCGCGAATTACGACGGATGCCGAAGGGAGCACAGCGGCCGATCCGGTCCCCGAAAGCGGCAGCGACGCGATCACGGCTTGCGCTTCGATGCGCGCCACGGGAGTCGCTCCACTCGGGGCGACGCGCACGCCGACGCCGAATTGCAGCGATCCGTTCGATTGCGCGAGTGTAATTCCGAACGTCGACGTCGCGTTTAGCGAAAAAACGGTCGCCGCCCAGGGATCGGCCGGCGTGCCCGATCCGGTCACAGCGGCAGTCGAGCCGAGCAATCCGGTGAGATTCGACAGCCACGCTTTGATCGGCGGCGTCGCGCCCGTGAGCAGTGAGGCGAACCATTTCTGGATCGCCTGCGGATCGCTCGCGATTTCGAGAATCGGAAACGCTGGAATTCCGCCGCCCAATCCGATGAGCGGGAGCAAATGATCGACCACCGACTGCGCCTCCGCGGATAGTCCCGACGTGAGCTGGCTCAGTTCGTACTGAATCAGCCCGAGGATGAGATGCGTCGCTTCCGCGCCAAGCTGGTTCGGATCGAGGATCGTGTCGTGCGCGCCGGTTCCGTCCAGGTCGAGCCCTGCCAGCGTCACCACGAGGCTTTCCTGCGACGCAAACGGCGCAAGCGAAGCCGTCATCACGATCGCGCTGAGTGC
>JAIQFJ010000087.1 GCA_020073325.1 Terriglobia bacterium
CCTGGAAGTGGGGCGGATTGTCCAGGCGGCGGGCGCCTTTGCCGCGATCCTGAACGCGCTCAGCATTCTGGTGGATAATCTGGAGGACCTCAGCCGCTTCGCCGCGAGCGTGGGCCGTCTCGAAACCTTCGCCCACACCCTTGCGCCGGATCCGGCCTTCCATCTCAACGGACACCTTCGCAAGGCGGCAGCGCACAAGAATGGCGTCGCCGAGGCCTCAAGATTTCATATCGAAGAGCGCGAGAGCCTGCGATTCGAAGATTTCACGCTCCAGACCCCCAACAGCGAACGGATCCTGATCAAGGACCTGACCGCTTCGATCGCGGCCGGAAAAGGCCTGCTGATCGTGGGCGACAGCGGCGTGGGCAAGAGTTCCCTGCTGCGCGCAATCGCCGGCCTTTGGAATCGCGGCGACGGCACGCTGATGCGGCCCAAATTCGAGGACATGTTGTTCCTGCCGCAGCATGCCTACATGACCATCGGAAGCCTTCGCGTTCAGCTCAATTATCCGAATCTCGACCGGGACGTGACCGACGACCAGCTTCGCGAAGCGCTGGCACTGGTGAACCTGGACGGCCTGGTCGAACGCTGCGGCGGCTTCGACGCCGATTTCGATTTCGAGAAGATTCTGTCGGTGGGCGAACAACAGCGCCTCGCCCTGGCCAGAGTGTTCCTGAAAAACCCGCGCTACGCTTTGCTCGACGAAGCCACCAGCGCGCTCGATCGCGAAAACGAAGCGTCGCTGTATGAGAAGCTGGCCGCGACTTCCACCACGCTGGTCAGCGTGAGTCATCATCCCGGCCTGGTGAAGTATCACTCGCAAGTTCTCGAACTGAAGCCCGGCGGCGAATGGAGCCTGCATGCGGCGGCAAAATTCCGATTCACCGGGAATCTTGTGTAAGGTATGAAAGAAGCGCCGGTTCGGGCTCCAGGCCTTGGTCATCGACAAGCACACCCTCGCGATCATCAGTATCGCCGGCAGCTCGCTGGATGTTCTGGGCGCTCTTTATCTCGCCTACGACCTGCTGGGCGGAGAGCACGGCCCGTTGCGGACGCTGACACGCGGCGTCACCTATGGAGCGCTTTTCGGCGCGGGTTATGGGATCCCCCTCGGTCCCGTGTTCGGCTTGGCGACCGGAGTCACGCACGGCTTGACGCTCGCCTGGGAATATTCGCGCGCATCACGGGGACGCCCTCAGCCAGGGTTCTGGCACGACTCCAGCGTGAGTTTCATTCGCGGCTGCGGATTCGGAATCGGCGCAGCCTATTTGTTCGGACCCCGGTTCGGCATCACGTTCGGCGCATTAAATGTGGTGGGACAAGCGATCGCGTATCGCTTTGGAATCCGGCCGACGATCGATTACGCTCCTTCCACGCGTCCTCGCATCACGCGGCTTCAGTGGCTGGCCGCCGCGAATCGGACTTTCTGGAATGGCGTGGCCGGCTATATCAGCGCCGTTGTCGCTCACGAGAACGGACAAGCGCTGACGGTCGGTCTGACCGCGGGCCTGGTGGTCGGAGTGGTCACCGCGATCGCGAATGCGTGCACGCCCCTCATCGAATGGGGCGCCGATCACGTGCCGCAAAAGCGCATGGGAGTGTTCGGAATCGCGCTGATCCTGATCGGATTCACGCTGCAATCCGTGCAGTATTGGGTCACTCTGCTGGACGTGCACGTCCGTTAGCTATTCGGACTTGAACGAAGCCTGGGTCGACGGTCCGTAGTACAGCGAATTGAAGAACAACTTGAAGGTGCCGTGCGGCTGCGCGCGATTCTGCACGCGGAATCCAAACAGAATGACGTGTCCCTTGTCCATCGTGACATCCACCGCGGCGGCGCGATTGTACAGACGGCTTTCTCCCAGGATCCAGCCGCTCTGCAAAACGTGATCGCCGGCATATTTGACGATGGTTCGCGCGTCGCCGCCCGGAGCGAAATGCGACGGCAAAATTTCGAATGCCGAGCTGCGCGCGAAGAACGACGACGTGTCTTCCGTCATTCCATACCCGATCGGATGCGTGGTATCGACGCGCGTATCGAGAATCGATCCGGGGCAGAAGAAATCCGTCGTCTTCAGTCCCGCCACCGTGTCGACCACGGGCAGTCCCCAGGACTGAATGAAGAGTGCCGTCGCGTTGCCGAGCGCCACGACGGATCCACCCTGCCGCACGAAATTGCGCAGCTGATCCAGGCCCTCTTTGCCGATGCCTCCGGCGTACTCGGCCGGAATCCGCGACGCGGGAATGCCGTTCACGATGGCATCGGGCGGTTGATCCGCGAACACCACCACGTCGAACCGCTGCGCGAACGAGCCGGACTGAATCGCATCGCGGCGAATCTCTTCGAACGGAAATTCGAAGCGCTCCAGCATCCATTTCGTCCAGCCCTCGTCCATATTTCCGCCCCACGGATTGTAGAGCGCGAGACGCAGCGGCTTCAGCTTGTAGGCAGGCGTGGCGAGCGATCCATCCGCGGCGGCGAGCGGCAGCGACAATTGCTGTGCGATCGTGCGGACCTGCGCTTGTTTCGCGCCCTGCGCCGGAACGATGATCGTGCCGGGCGCGTAGTGCTTCCCGCCGCTCGAAAACGCGGCCTGCGACCAGTAGACGTCGACGCCGTTCTTCAGCAGGCGGTTGACGGCGATCAGCGAGTCATTCTCTTCATGTCCCAGCAGGAACGCCTTCGCGCTGCCCTGCGCGATTTCAGGCGTGGGAGGCTCGGCGCGCGTCACGGGCACCAGATTCGCTTCGAACTTCGTTTTCACCGCGACAGCGGAGACGCCCATCTGCAGAGGCAGCGTCCATCCCGCGACGTCGTAAGGTGGCACCGGCGGGCCGCCCGGGAACGCGCGAATATCGGGATATTTCTGCGGTTCCATGATGTCCTTCACAAAAGGACGGAACGGCTGCGACATCAGCAGCACATACGATCCTTTGCCGTAGCGGACGCCGTCGGCGGTAAAATCGGCGGTGGCCTGATGAACCTCTGCCGCCTGATCGATCAGCAGGTTGATCATCTTCACTGCAGTATTCGGATCGTGCTGCGCGGCGGGGACCACGTAAGCGTAAGGAGGCTCGGCCTCGCCTTTGCGGATCTCTTCGCGCCCCATGTGATAAAAATTGCGCAGAAAATCCTCGCGATAACGCGCCGACGTGTCGAGCACCGCCATCGCGGCCGTATATTCGTACTCGACCACGTCGCGCAGGTGCCACTCGCCGCCCTGCCACGGATTCGAAAAATTCTCGCGCAGGCCGTATTCGAGCAGCCCGGGCGTATTGCCGGTCAGGTCGCTCATCTTTTGGGTCACCGGCGAGGCGACGTTGGGCGACGCGGCTTCGGTCAGCACGCTGACCATATTGTGAAACCACGGCTGCTGCAGCGAATTTCCTTGCCACCACGACGTGTACAAAATGTTTTGGGCGACTCCCGCGTGGCCCGCTTCTTCCTCCGCCTCCGCCATGTGCGTGCCGAGCAGATTGATTCCGCGCCAGATCAGCGGATGGATGTTCGGGTTCAACGGATCGAGAAACGGCGGAACGAAAAGCCGCGCGCCGGTGCGGCCCATCTGGTGGATGTCGTAGAGAACCTCGGGGAACCACTCCTTGAAATAAAATTTCGTGACGACGCGCGTTTCGTCCAGGTTCAGCATGAACCAGTCGCGATTATTGTCGTGGCCGACGTACTTGTGATAAAGCCACGGCAGCGGTGCGTCCTCGTACTTCGTGTGGACGTTCTTGTTGTACCAATCGGCCACGGTGATGTTGCCGTCGGGGTTGTGCGACGGCCACAGCAGAATGATGTCCTGATCGAGAATGCGGCGAATTTCGGGCGTGTCCTTTGTCACCAGATCGTAGGCCAACTCCATCGAAAGCTGTGTCGCGGCGATCTCGCTGGCGTGGATCGAACAGCTCACGGCGACGATCAGTTTTCCATCCGCGATCATGCGGTCCGCCTGTTCCTGGCTGAGCCCGCGCGGATTGGCCAGCTTCTGCGCGACGTCCTTATAGTGATCGAGCTTCGCCAGATTTTCGGGCGACGAGATGATCGCCACGATCATCGGGTTGCCTTCCGAGGTCTTCCCCGCCTCGACCACCTTCACTTTGTTCGACGCCGAGCCGAGCTGGTGGAAATAGTCGACGATCTGCGGCCACTTCACCAGCTTGTAGTCGGCTCCCATTTTGAAGCCGAAGGTTTGCTCGGGCGATTTCTGCCCGAATGCAAGAGTGCCCGCGAAGAGCGCGGAGAACAACCAGCGTTTCATCAGAACGTGAACCTCATGGCGAACTGCAATTGGCGCGACGACGGCAGGCCGCCCGCGGCCGAAATCGTGCCGGTGATTCTACCCGCGTTCGGATTCACACTCGGCACGACATTGCCGCTTTGCACCGAATATCCAGTGTACAAGCCTGTATTCGGATTGGAGAAATTCGGGTGATTGAAGAGATTGAAAGCCTCCGCGCGAATCTGCAGCGACATCGATTCGCGAATCCTGGTGTTCTTCACCAGCGCCAGATCGTCGTTTGCGAGCGACGGGCCGTAGAACGAATTTCGAACTTCGTTCCCCAGCGTCCCGAGCGGCTGCAGGCTGAACGTCGAGGTATTGAAGTAATGCAGCAGATTGCCCTGCTGAACCACGCTGTCGAGTTTCGTCCCGGAGTTGACGTTCACCCAGTTGGCGCTATTCTGTTCGTTCAGGCCCAGGCAATCGAATCCGCAGACCACCGTGAACGGCAGGCCGGTGTGGAATCCGAAAATGTTCGCGATCTGCCAGCCTTCGGTCAGGCGATGGCCTTTGAACGGGAGATCGTAGACCAGGTTAAGCGAGAAATTGTGCTTGCGGTCGAAGCTGCACGCGCCATAGTTCCGATCGAGCGTGTAAGGCGGCAGCGGAGCGAGAAATCCGCCATTATCCACCGAATACGTCGCCGAACCGTTGTCGAAGCAATGCGAGTACGTGTAATTCGCCTGGAACTGCAGGCCCTTCGTCACCGCCTTATTCGCCTGGAACTGAACGGCGTTGTAGCTGGAGTCGGCGACCGGCATGATCTCGCCCATGTCGCCGAAATTCGTGTTGATGCGGGTATTCGTCACCAGCGTCTGGCTGCCGTTGACGTTCTGGAGGGTCGCGAACACCGGGTTGGCCGTCGAACCGGTGGCGATCGGCGGATTCAGTTCAATCTGGGTCAGCAGGTCGTGGCTCTTCGATCCGATATACCCGGCACTGACGACCAGTCCCCCGGGCAACTCGCGCTGGACGTTCGCGCTGTACTGGAGAATGTAGGGCGTCACATCGATGTTGTAGCCGAGCGCGTCGTGAATCGACGGCAGCGGCGGCGTACACTGCGCGGCGCTGGCCGTGCACTGGAACACGATCGGCACGCCGAACTGCGGGAACGGCACGGTCACCTGATTGAACGGCGGCGAGAAGTTGTACCCGATGCCGTAGCTGCGCGGCTGATAGACATCGTGCACGACGGCGAATCCGCCGCGAATCACCGTCTTGGTGTCGCTGAACGGCGACCACGCCAGGCCGACGCGCGGATCGAAATTTTTCAGCGACGGATTGGTCGAGAAGGCGTGATCCACCTTCACGAAGCTCGTGTCCTGATTCGTCAACGGATGCAGGAACACCTGGAGGCGATTGAGACGCTCAATCGGGTTCGATTCGAACGTGTACCGCATGCCGAGGTTGATCGTCAGGTTCTTGCTGACCTTCCAGTCGTCCTGAATGAAGCCCGTCATATCGATCTCGCGGAAATCGCGATTGCTGTCGGCCTGGCCCGGCAGAGCGCCGATGAAGGAGAACGGCTGGCCGCTGAGGAACGAATTCGGCGTCGGAGTGCCGCTGGCGCTATAGCCCCACGCCGAAAAATAGTAGTTGCCCGCGGGATTCACCGGCGTGTTCACCGCCGTCTGGTTGCGCAGCAGCCACGCCCCGATCGAGATGGAATGACCGCCCTTGACCCAGAAGATCTGCTCGCGCGGCTCGAATTTGTTCTGCACGTAATCGAAAATCGGCGCGGTGGGCGTGTTGAGCCCGAAATCCGAGGAAATACCCGGCGTGTTGTAGTAGCAGTCGTATCCGTTGAGTGAGTTGCAATCGAATCCGGGAATGCGATTCGGCGTGTTGCCGATCTGAACCGTTCGCGTGAAGTTGAATTGGGTCTGGCTGATCAGCGTCGGCGAGAGGTTGCGCGTCCAGCCGAGCGCATGGAACTGGTTGTGATCGAACGCGTCCTGCGGATAGAGTCCGAGGCTGTTGGCGGCGAACGGCTCCGCGAGCGTCGCATGATCGTAGATCACGCGATACCACACCGAGTCCTTCTCCGACATGGTGTAATCCCAGCGGGCGGCGACGTAGTTTTCGTCGCCCTTCTGATTGCCGTTGAGGATCTCCTGCGAAGTGCCGTTGCCGAGGTCCTGCGCGCCGGCGATCGGCAGCGGAACCGCATTCAGCGCGTTCAGCACGGTCTGTTCCGCCGCGCGCTGCGGGGTTCCCGGAGCCAGCGTCGCGAGATAGTTCGTCACCTGCGTTCGAGCCGCCTGATTCGGCAACTGCACTGTCGGCGTTTCGCCCAGCGTCTGGTGCAGCGCTTCGTAGTTCGCGAAGAAGAACATCTTGTTCTTCTTGATCGGCCCGCCGACCGTGCCGCCAAACTGGTTCCGCGAGAAATCGGGCTTGCCGGTGGTGGGACGGAAATACGGATAGGCGTCGAAAATCTCATTCCGGACGAAGTAGTAGGCCGATCCATGGATCAAATTGGCGCCGGATCGCGTCACTGCGTTCACGCCTCCGTTGGCGCCGCCGAATTGCGCGCTTGCCGTGCTGGTGTAGGTGCGAAATTCGGCGATCCCGTCGACACCGAGCGAGGTGCCCAGCACCGCGGCGCCCGATCCACGATCCCAGAAGTCCTGAATCGACTGCCCGTCGATGGTTTCCTCCTGGCCGACCGGCCGCGCGCCCGCGAAGGAGTACACCTGCGACCGTCCGATGTATGCCGACTGCGCGGCGTTCGTCACCGGCACCACACCGGGCGTCAGCACAATGAGTTGCTCGAAGTTGCGGCCGTTCAACGGAAGATCGCGCATCTGCTGCTGATTGATCAGCGCGGAAACCGTGGAACTGGTCGACTCCACTTGCGTGGCCTGCGCGTTCACGGCGACTTCCTGCGACACCTGGCCCACGACGAGGGGAATATTGATCTCGCGTTGATCGCCCACCGCCAGAAGGATGTTCTGGCGCTTCGCGGTCTCGAAGCCCTGGGCTTGAACGGAAATCTCATAGCTTCCGATGGCGAGAGTGGGGGCGACGTAGCGGCCGTCGGAATCCGTGGTGAGATTCGTGGTGATGCCGGTCTGCAGATTCTTGACGACGACGTGCGCGCCGGGGACCACGCCTCCCGACGGGTCCGTGACGGCGCCTCGAATGGATGCCGTTCCGACCTGGCCCAGGCACTGGGAGGCGATCGCGATGAGGCAGATGACTACGGTTCGCAGGATGCCAAAGTGTTTTCTCGCAAACATGATAGATGACCTCGACCTGAAGTGGCGGCAGAAATCGCGCCGCCTATGGTCGCAAGTGTAATGGCAGATTTGAAACCTGTCTTGAACGTTTGGAACTCTGGTACGCCATTAACCTGATCGTAAAGCGGTGGTATCCTGAAGCAACTCGAGGCGATCGTGCAACTGCAGGGACACATCCTCGGTACCCGGAAACTGGCGAACTTCACGCTGATTTCCGGCACGTACGCGTCGAATCAGGTTTTGCCTCCGCACACGCATGAGCATGCCTACGTGTCGGTGGCGCTGCAAGGCGCCTATCGCGAGGAATGCGGCCCGAACTCCTGGAACTGCGTGCTCGGCGGCACGATTTTTCACGTCGCGGGAGAGAATCATTCCAACCGCTTTTCGCCGCGCGGCGCGCGACTGCTGATTCTCGAGGTGGGCTCGGCGCTGCTCAAACAACTTCGCGAACAGGGTCTGGAGCCGGACCGGCAGAACGCGGTGATCAGTCCGTTTTGCATGCACCTCGCACTGCGGCTGGAACAGGCGGTGGCGCTGGCGGATCCGCTCAGCGGGCTGTTCGCGGAAGGCCTGGGGATGGAACTACTGGCCGAAACGCTGCATATCGCGCGGAAGAATCAGCCTCATCCGGACTGGCTGGCGCGCGTGAAAGAAGAGATCCAGGACCGTTTTCGCGAACCGCTGGCGCTGTCGGAACTGGCGGGATCCGTGGACGTGCATCCGGTCTACCTGGCGCGCGCATTTCGCAAACGCTACGGCTGCAGCATCGGGAACATGATCCGTTCGCTGCGCGCGGAAGCGGCGTATTACGACCTGATGCATTCCGATGCGCCCATCGCCGAGATCGCGGTCCGCACCGGATTCACCGATCAGAGCCATCTGGGGCGCGTCCTGAAGCGGCACGCGGGTGTATCGCCGGGGCAGGTCCGCAAGATGCACCACTAAGGCTACTGGATCCGCACCACACCCGGCGCGACTTCCGGGAAATTTTTCATGACCGCGGGATCGTGCCCGGGAATCACCAGCTTCGGATTCGAGGCGATCTGCCTGGCGCGATCCTGCGCACGCAGGTTCGACTCGGGATCGAGCGTCGCCGCGATCGGCACGTGCTTCTCCATGTTTTCGTACATGTAGATGTTGTCGCTGGCCAGCACCACGCGTCCGCCCGCGGTGTTCACCGAAATGAATTGCGATTGCCACGTGTGCTTTCCGCCGGTATAAGCGACGATGCCGGGAAGAATCTCCTGCGCGTCGCCGTGGACGAGATTCACCTTGCCTTGCGTGTTCAGCTTCACCAGCCCGAGGATGTCGTCGGGATCGGCCGCGGTGCGCTTTTTTCCGCCCTGCCAGGCTTCTCCGGCGTAGTATTCCAACTCTTCACGCTGGATCCAGATTTTCGCGTTGGGAAAAAGATCGAATCCGTCGGCATGATCCCAGTGGATGTGGCTGATGACGACGTCGGTGATGTCTTCGGGCTTCAATCCGGCGTTTTTCAGCGCTTCCGACGGCTTCTGATAGTCGGCCGGATGCCACTGGCGCATGAATTGTTCGCGATAGAAACCGCAGTCGAACAGGATGTTGTGTCCGCCTCCCTTGACCAGCCAGACCATCATGGCGATGTCCATTTTGCGCGACCGGTCGGCGCCCGCGACGAGCCCCGCCACGGAGAAATCCTTGAGTGTGGCGTAGCGAATCGCGTAGACCTCGTAGGTGGGAGCGGGCTGGGCGAAGGTGGGCGCCGCGAGCGAGATGAGGAGTAATGAGATCGTTTTCAACATGCCGCCACGTAGTATACACAACGTTTGCAAATTTCCAAAAAATCGGCGGCGGGATTGAAGCGCTTCGCCGGCGGCTAGACGCTGACCACTGAACAAGGCGATTCACGGATGATGTGATAGCTCTCGGTCCGCAGACGGCCCAGCGTTTCGGTGATCACTCCGCGGCCGATGACAATCGCGTCGGCTCCCCACTCGAGGGCTTCGCGACGCACGGAATGCGCGATGTCGCCGCTGCGGATCAGCGAATCTCCCGGCGTGGCGGCTTGCGACTGGATTTTGGTGAGCTGTTCGCGCGCCTCCGCGATCAGGCTGTCGATGAAATCCGCTTCGAAGCAGCGCACGGTCCACGATTCACTCACGGCGACGACGTTCACGAATCGGAGTTCCGCTCCGAACGTCTTTGCGAGCCATGACGCGTACTGCATCACTTCCACGCTGCGCGCGCCGAAATCCACCGCGCACAGGATTTTGCGGATCTGCTCCGGATCGCGCTCCTCAGGCACATGAGCGCTGGTCCACACAGGACACGTGGCGTCGTGCAGCACTTTCGCGGTGACCGATCCGATCAGGAAACGTCGAAACGGGCCGACTCCGTGGGTCGGCATCATGATCAGGTCGGCCTCATTCCTCCGGGCGAAGTCGTTGATGATCCCCGCGACATCGCCGTGTTTGGAAATCCGGCGCACTCCAGGCAGCGGAGCGAACTCGGGCGCCAGGAACTTTCTAAACTCCGCTCTCTCCCGCCGCATGGAAGAGACGATGTCCTTGAACGTAAGAATCGCGTAGGGATTTGAATAGTAACCCGAGGGTAGTTCGAGAACGTTCAACATGGTCAACCGGGCGGCCGTCCGGCAGGCGACGGCGCGTACGGTGGGCGCGAAGGAACGGCAGCCTTCCGAAAAATCGACCGGAAACAGGATGTGTTTCAACTGCGGCATAAAACACCTCGCTAAAGAATTTGCACGGTGGCGGCCATCCGCGTTCTCCAAGTAACTCTGATCTCGCGCCATCTTCGACACCCGGACTTGCGGGTTTTGACGCCGTTGCAGGCCAGGAGCTTTGGGCGTTATCGCTCAAGGGGCTCGTCCGGCGTTGGGAACACGACCTGAGTCGCACGGAAGCACGCCTGCTCCAAGAAACGTGACGACCGGTCCTGAGTCTTATGGCAGGAGGTCCATCCTCCGCTTCTTCGAACCTGCAAGGAGCTTGGGAGTGAAAAACGTGCCCGTTCTTGCAACAGGATCGGCGCCTGCGGCTTCGGGAAAGCCGAAAGAGTCGCGCCGCTGGCTTAAGCCGCGCGTGCCCAAGGAACAATTATTCCGATTGGCGCCCGCGCCCCGCCCGCGCACGCGTCTGGGAGCGTTTGGTCTGCCCGACCGGATCCGCGACGTCATCCGCGCGTGGTGGGCGTGGCTGATTGCGGCTCTTGTGCTCGAAATGCTCGGCTGGCGGCTTACGGGCTGGATCGCGGGCGCGATGACCTTCGTCCTTTATCACAGCTCGACCGACTCGCATCCGGCCGTCTACGCGCTCGAACCGGATTTCGATACGGCGTCGGACGAATTCAGAAGCACGATTGCCGGGGCGACCGGCATGCCGCTGGTTCCCGGCAACCGCGTCGAAATCTACAACAATGGCGACGAGTTTTATCCCGCGATGCTCGACGCGATCGAATCCGCGCGCCTGTCGATCACGATGGAACAATACATTTTCTGGGACGGCCAGGTGGGCCGCCGATTCGCCGAGGCATTCGCGGAAAAGGCGCGCGAGGGGATTCCCGTGAAGCTTCTTGTCGATGCGATCGGGTCCGCGACGCTGGGGCACGAAATTTTTCAGATCCTGGCGGCCGGAGGATGCCAGCTTGCCTGGTTCCGGCCGATTCACTGGTACACGCTGCATCGCGCGAATCAGAGGGACCATCGCAAGTCGCTGATCGTCGACGGCGCGGTCGCTTTTACGGGCGGAGCCGGACTCGGCGATCATTGGCTTGGCTCGGCGGAAAATGAAACGGAATGGAGAGACATTCAGGTTCGCGTCGAAGGTCCGGCAGTCGCGGCGCAGCAAGCGGGCTTTGCGCAGAACTGGCTGCTGACCACCGGAGAAATTATCGGCGGGCATGAATACTTCGTGGATGCGCCGGCCGCGGGAAGCGTGCCGATTCAGACGATTCTCAGTTCGCCCTCGTCCGGGGCGGGCGCGGCCGGCACCATGTATCTGATCGCGATCCAGTGCGCGCGGCGGTATCTCTATATCGCGAATCCGTATTTCATTCCGGATCCGCGTGTGATCGACATGCTGGCGCGCGCGTGCCGCCGCGGAGTGAACGTGAAGCTGATGCTTGCCGGCAGGCATAACGACACGTGGTGGGCGCGGCAAAACAGCGTGCGATTGTACGGCGCGCTGCTCGACGCGGGCGTCGAACTGTACGAATATCAGCCGTCGATGCTGCATCAGAAAACGATGATCGTCGACGGAGCCTGGGCGACGATCGGGACAACCAATTTCGACAATCGGTCCTTCGCGCTCAGCGAGGAGACGAACGTCTGTTTTCACGAGGCGGCGCTGGTGGAGCAGTTGCGGCAGATCTTTTCTGCCGATCTCGCGCGATGCGAGCGGGTCGAACTGGCCACATGGAAAAAGCGCGGACTGTACCAGCAGAGCAAAGAGATTCTCGCTTCGCTGATCGAAAACCAGGTTTGAGATGAAACATTTTCGGATCGCGACGTACAACATTCACAAGGGCCGCGGGCTGGACGGACGTATCCGCATCGAACGGATCGGGCGCGTTCTGGAGAAGATCGAAGCGGATGTCGTGGCGTTGCAGGAGGTGGTCAGCCACGAAGGCCGCACGATTCAGGATCATCAGGCCAGCTACCTGGCGGAGCGCTTCGGCTACTTCTATTCGATCGGAGAGACGCGCAAACATCGCGGCGGAGTCTACGGCAACGTGACGCTGAGCCGCTGGGAGCCGGAGGTCGTGCGGCACGTCGATCTCAGCGTCCCACGCCGCGAAGAGCGGGGCGCGCTCCGTACCGACATTCGGGTCGGCGGCCATCTGCTGCACATTTTCAACGTGCATCTGGGCACGGCGCATCGCGAGCGCAGGACGCAAGCGGTCCGGCTGATCGATCAGGAACTCCTCAGGGCGATCGACATTTCCGGCGCGCGGGTCGTGCTGGGCGATTTCAACGAATGGACTCACGGCCTGGTGACCCGCACGCTCTCGGCGGAGTTTCATCTGACGGATCTGCACAATCATCTGCCGCGCACGCGCGCGTATCCGTCGATCCTGCCGCTGCTGCATCTGGACCACATCTACTTCGATCATCAACTGAAGATTCGCAGCGCGCATTTTCATCGCGACCGGCGTTCGCTGGTGGCCTCGGATCACTTACCGCTGGTTGCGGACTGCCTGATCGAATAGCTCAGCGGGCGAGCTTCTTCTTCAATCGCGCGCGGCTTGCGGAATCGGCGGCATACTTCATTGCCGATTCATACGAAACACGCGCTTCGTCCACGCTTCCGGCGGATTTCTGCAAATCGCCCAGGCGCTCGTACAGCTCGAGATTTCCCGGGCCGCGCTTGAGAACTTCCTGCAGCTGCTGAATCGCGTCCGATGTGCGGCCGTCCTTCGCCAGAAGATTCGCAAGAGCGATGCGGGCGGCCGCGTAGTCGGGCTTGTTCTGAAGAATTCGCCGATATTCTTCGATGGCGGACGCGGCGTTTCCGGTTTGTTCCAGAGTTCGGGCGAGCGACAGGCGCGACGACTGGTATTCGGGATCCTGCGCCAGATTTTCGCGCCACAAGCGGATGGCTTCGGCGACGCGGTCCGGGCGCGTGGCGAGCAGAACGGCAAGATTGTGGCGCGCGGCGAGGAACTTCGGATCCCTCGCGAGCGCCTCGCGATAATGGCGCTCGGCGTCCGCGAATCGTCCCTCGGAAGCTTCGAGCACGCCGATCGCATTGTAGGGTTCGGGCGAATTCGGCGACAGAGCGAGTGCCTTGCGATACGACGTTTCGGCTTCCTTTTTGCGGCCGATGCGCTGTAAAACGAAACCGAGATTGTAGGGCAGATAACTGAACTGCGGAGTGAGCCGCATCGCATCCTGATACGCGCGGATCGCCCCCTGGTAATTGCCCGATTCCATGTAGGCCAGCGCGAGATTATGCAACGGATACGACCAGTGCTGCGCACGATGCGCCGCGTCGCGAAACGCGGGGATCGCTTTGTCGAACATCGCCTGTTCCAGATACGCGATGCCCAGGGCGTTATAAGCGTAGCCCGCCGTGGGGTCGATGCGCACGGCGCTTTCGAGCAGCGCCGCGGCTTCCGCAAATTTCTTTTCGAACAACAACGCACGGCCCTGGAAGAAATCCTCGTGTCCCGCGAGATACAACGATTCCGGGGTCAGACGCCGGGCCGCTTCCATATATTTCGCGCCCGTGGAAAAATCGTCCTCTGTCTGCGGAACTTCGTCGCCGGTCAGGTAGTGCAGCAGCACATCCTGCGCGCGATCTTCCAGCGCGACGCGCAGCTCGTTTTCCTGCTCCACAAAACGTTCGTGCGTGAGCATCGTCTTGAGCCGATCGAGCGCGGCGAACGCGCTGCCCCGATCTTCGGGAAGCAGATGGCCCGCCTTCAGAGCCGCTTGAAATTCCGCGACGGCTCGCGCGGCCTGCGGCGTCCCGGCATCCTGCGGAGCGTTCGAGGCAAGCAACAGCGGCTCCCCGTTGCGCGAATCGTACAAGACGGGGAATTGCGAAATCTCGATGCCGGGCTTTGTGCCGTCGGACAATTTCATCGCGTTGTCGTACGTCCCGAACTCGCGCGGATGTTGTTTGTTCTCGCTGGCGGAGCCGACCTGATCGGTGACGTACTTGATCAATTCGCTCACATCGACCTTGCCGTCTTTGTTCGCGTCCGCATCGCCTTCCAGTCCTTTCAGGACGAAATAACTGAAGAGCCCGTGGCCGCCGCCGAACTGCGGGCCTTCGAGCGACAACTCGCGCGGACGACTCGCCATCAGTCCGAACAGATCGCCTTCGACTTCGCCCAGATGCTGCACGTCGCCGTTGATCGACGTGTTCTTGATGGTGCCGATCGTGCCTGACTTGCAGACATCGACGTAAAGAATCACGCGGCCCACTTTGCTCACCTGCTCTTCGAACAGCGATTGCAGCTCCGCCATGGGAAGCGCGGTGGTGTTGAGATCCTGCGGATCCGAATCATAGGTGAGGATGAAGCCTCTCTTCGACCCGGGCGCTTCCACGGTGCCGTGGCCCGCGATCATCAGGATCACGCTGTCGGCCTTCCCTGCTTTGCGCTTCAGGAAATTTTGGAAAGCGTTGCGCACCGCGGCCGTAGTGGCTTTTTCGTCGGTCAGCAGGAGAATGTTGTCCGCGGGAATCGCGCCGCCGCGCGGGCTGAGCAGAAGCTTGTCGAACACGGACGCGTCGCGCTCGGCGAACTGCAGCGACAGTTCCGGATTCTTGTATTTCGAAACGCCGATCAAAACAGCGTAAGTATTTCCGCCTGACGACGCGGCGGTGCTGGCGGCCTGCTGCGCCAAAGCGACGGCCTGTTGCAATTCGAAAATTTTCGACTGGACCCAAATCGCATCCGGCAGCAGCGCGCGCAGTTTCTGATATTCGATCAACGCGTTCGAGGGCAGGTTGTGCGTCTCAAGAATCGCCGCGCGAGCCGTCAGCGCGGAGGTGTCCTTAGGATCCACGGCCAGCGCCTGATCGACGGGAATCAGCAATTGCGCGACATCGGCAGGCAATTTCGCGGCGGGCACCGGAGGGACTTCCGGAGTGTCGACGCCGCGCGTCATGCTGACGCCGTAGTGCTGCTGGCTCGCGACGGCGAGCCGCACGGAGGGAGGAAGAAAGCACGACTGAACCGGCTTCTGCTCCGTGATTTTGCCGGTCTTGATCTTGGGTTCCTTCGCTTCCAGCCGAACTTCGCCCGAGGGACCGAGCGTCTGAATCGACTTTGCGGGGCAATATAAAAACGATGCGGGACCGCTGGCCGTGCGCACACCGTCCCCGCTGAACAACAGATCGCCGGCGCGCGCGTCGAGCGCAGTTTCGGCTCCTGCGCGCAGCAGCTTCGCCCCGCCGGGCGACATGATCAGCCCCAACGGTTCTTCTTTCGTATCGGCCGCCAGAATGATTCCGGCGGTTATCGCTGAAGAAAGAAGAATGAGACAAGTGCGTTTCAACTCTCGATTCTCCTAGTGATGTTCGGCTCCCGCGGTCGCGGCCATCAGCGACGCGACCGTGTGCAAGTCGATGGGTACCGCCTTGCCGCGCACCGGCACGGGGCCCAGATACTTCGTCTCGACCCGGCCACCGAGCAGCTCATAAGTGGACCCGCTCATCAGCAGCCTGGTTTTGTTTTCCTTATTGAGGCTCTCCAGGCGCGACGCGAGATTTACGGTATCGCCCAGAACCGTGTACTCCATCTTGTCCTCCGACCCGACGTTGCCGACCACAACGGGTCCCGAGTGGAGTCCCGCTCCGGTCTGAAATCGTCCCGGCACCGTCACCATTTCGACGGCACACTGGACCGCGCGCATCCCGTGATCACCAGGCGTGCTTCCATCTTCGTCGGAAAACACGGCCAGGATTCCATCGCCGATGAATTTGTTCACGTGGCCGCGATACTTGACGACGATCGCGACCATGGTCCGCATGTATTCGTTCAACAGATCGACCACCACGGCCGGGTCCTTCTCCTCGCAAAACGCCGTGAAGCCGCGGATGTCGGTGAACAGAATCGTGACGGTCTGGCGGGTGCCGGTCAGCGTGATCTGCTGCGCATCGTCGAGCGTCGTCGCCAGCTGCTTGCCGACGAAGAGTGAAACGGCGCGGCGGAAAAGGTCGCGGCGCTTTTCGGCGGCGGCAAATCGATACACGATGGTCGCAACCAGGCACGTCAGCCAGCACAAGGTGAGTTCGGCGTCCGACAGGACCCAGCCCCGATAGAAGAGTCCTTCGGCGACGCCAAACGCCAACAGCAGCGCCGCAATGGCCGCGGCGGCGCCTCGACCAACGCTGAACGAAATCGAGACCGTCACCGTCATCAGTCCGATCAACAACAGTGCCGCGAGTCGCAGCGCGGCGGGGAGCGGCAGCAAGTAACGATCGTTGAGAATCGTCTCGAGAGTGTTCGCGTGAATTTCGACTCCCGCCGTGGTCCACTTCACGCTGCTGAACGCCGTGTAAAACGGCGTCGGATAGCGGTCCTCGACGTTATCCGGTCCGACCAGCACGGCTTTTCCTTCCACCCATTTCTTCAATTGATCGACATTGCCCTGCTTGTAGGCGGCGAGAAAATCGCTGAGCGAGACGCGCGGAAAAGTGTCGGCGGGACCTGCGAAATCGACGGCAATAGCGCGGTCCTCAGAGATGGGAATCGTACGGCCATGCAGCGACAGCCGGCCTCTTTCGAACTTCGCCTCCTCGCCGGTAAATTTTTCGGCGATCTTCAAAGCGAAGGAGCGCGCCTGCGGTCCGCCGTCGGGCGCTGGAGCCTCGATCAATTCCTGGCGGCGGACGAAATCGTCGCTATCGACGGTGAGATTCGCGAATGCCGCAAGGCCGAGCGCGCCCGCGATCATATTCACGGGAACAGGCCAGTCGCGTTGTTTCGCCATCAGCGCCGGAACGTAGCCGATGATCGCCGGCACGGGCGATGTGCTCACCGCTTCGGCCAGGATCTGATCGGCGTCTGGCGCCCACTTCGTCACCGGGATCCCGAACGCAACGTCGAACGCCACCACCTTCGCGCCACCCGCCGCCGCGCCGCGAATCGCATCGGCATAATAAGGATGCCAGAAGGCCTGCAGTTCCGGAAACGTGTTCAGCGTTTTCTCATCCGCCACCACCAGCAGGACGTTCGACACCGGCTGTCTGCCGCGAAGCAGAAATTGCGCGTCGTAGGCTTTGAGATTCAGGAGTTGGACAAAATGAGTGGTCGAAAGCAGCTGCGTGGCGATCACCCCGCCGGCGGCGATGGCGGCTCCCCAGGCCCAGTTTCTCCAGTGAATCGCCATCAGAACACCAGCCTCAGCATCAACTGAATTCTTCGGGGCGATTCATCGAGCGGCGTGGTTGACGGGAATCCCGTGACCGCGTCCTGGCGGCCATACGTCGCCACGCCGAACGTCCGTTGCGACACCGCCGTTGTCGTCAACATGGCCGACGGATTGTTCAGATTCGCGTGATTCAGAAGATTGAAGACGTCGGCTCGAACGAAAATACGCCCCGCTTCGCCGAGCCATTTCAGACCGAAAGACCGGCTGAGAGAAACGTCGGCGCTGGCAAGCCCGGGTCCGCGAAAGGCGTTGCGTCCGGTGTTGCCCACCTGACCCGCCGCGGGGATCTGAAACGCCGCTGCATTCAGAACCTGCACTCCCCCCTTTGCCGAAGTGTTCGTGTATGGATCGCCGATCAGATTCGCGCGATTATTGTAAATCAGGCCGCCCGACACCGACGGCGCGAACACACTGTAAGGAAATCCCGACCGCACGGCGCCCATCCCGGAGATCTGCCAGCCGCGAAAAACGGAAACGAAATGCGTCGACTGCGCGAATTCGGGAACGCGATATGTCGCATAGCCGACCAAGTTGTGGCGCTGATCGAAATCCGAATTGGCGCGATCGCCGCGGCTGTCAAACTGGCGCGTGAATGAAGCGACGGGGCTCGGGATGCCGCCCTGCAGCAGTTGATCGATCAAGGTTCCCGCGATGGGCTGGCCCGCGTCGTTCCTTCCGCCCGTGAAAACGAAATCGAAAAAATCGCCCGCGAGCGGATCGGTCTGATTGTCGATCGAATGGCTGAGCGTGTAAGAAAGCTGCGTCGATAGCCGCGAAGACCGGTAGCGCACCACACCCGAAATCGCGAGATAATCCGAATCGCCCTGATTCGAGCGGTAATCGATGGGCGGAAGATTCGGATTGAGCGTTCCTTTCGAGAACGCGCCGGGCGCGAGAGCCCGATTGACGATGTCGGTCGTGATCAGGTCGCGGCCGAGCGATGAGGTGCCGTTGACTTCAAGGCTCAGCGCGCTGTTCACCTGATGCTGCACGCCCAGGAAGAAATTCTGCGCGTAGCCGTTGCGCAGACGCGGCTGATAGAGGACCACGTTCGGGACGTTCAGCCGCTGATTCGGGCTCGCCTGCAGCGTCGGAAGATAACTGCTCAGCGGCGCCAGGTAGTTCGTGTTGATCGCGTTGTAAGCGCCGAGCACGAAGCTGTTGGCCTCCATCGATAGCCATAGATTATCGAACGGGCGATCGTAAAACAGCCCATACGATCCGCGCAGCACCGTGCGTCCGTC
>JAIQFJ010000088.1 GCA_020073325.1 Terriglobia bacterium
GCGGATTTCCTTCCAGGTACGTGACGAGCCGGTCCACGCTGCGGCCGATGTGGCGGATGTGAAATCCCACGGAGCCGATGCCGCCGGGCGACGACCAGAGCTGCTCCGGCGACAGGTCGCGCGTCCACGCATCGAGATCCTCGTGCGCTTGCGTGAAGGCGTAAAAGACGGGCGCGACCAGGGGATGCAGGCCGTCAATGGGTCCGCGGAGCCAGGGTTCGGGCATGCCCTCACGATAGCGAAATGAGATACAACATTTTTATGACACGAATCGTCCTCTCCGTTATCTTGGCCGCCTGCTCCGTGGCAGCGCAGGATTGGGCCCGCGCGAATGTCGATAAATCGCCGCGTCATCGGGAATGGGTCACGATCAAGCACGATGGAAGGTCCGTCGAGACGTTCGTCGCGTATCCCGAATCGGCGACGAAGACACCAGTGGTTTTGGTGATCCACGAAATTTTCGGAATGAGCGATTGGGTGGAGGACGTGGCCGACCAGTTCGCCGCGGCGGGATACATCGCGATCGCGCCGGATCTGCTGAGCGGCATGTCGCCGAACGGAAAAGGGACGCGCGATTTCAAGTCGGGCGAGGTGGGTCCGGCGATCGGAAAATTGCCGCCCGACCAGATCACGGCCGACCTGAACGCGGCTGCCGACTACGGGCTGAAGCTGCCGGCGTCGTCGGGAAAATTGTTCGTCGCCGGATTCTGCTACGGCGGAGGACAGACGTTCCGCTTCGCGACGAATCGTCCGGATCTGGCCGCGGCGCTGGTGTTCTACGGGCCGCCGCCGGAGAAGGACGCGATGGCTCGCATCAAGGCTCCGGTGTTCGGATTTTATGCGGGCAACGATGCTCGCATCGACGCAACGATCCCGGATACGGTGACGCAGATGAAGGCGCTGGGCAGGAAGTACGACCCGGTGACGTATGAGGGCGCGGGTCACGGCTTCATGCGCGCAGGTGAGCAGCCGGGTGCGTCGGAAGCAAATGCGAAGGCTCGCACGGAGGCGTGGGTTCGGGTGAAGGAAATTTTAAAGAGTCACCAGCGTTTGTGAAACGGCGCCACCGGCTCCGGGGATCATCTCTCACAATACGGAGTCTCGAGCGTCAGACCCTGGGTGAAAACAGGCCAACCGCTCCTTAGCAGTCGCGGCTCTGTGTCGGAGTTGCGGTTCAATTGGATGATTCCGATAGACCCGAGCCGTTTCGGAGAGAGCTTTTCAGCGCGGCACTCCGAAGGTGAAGCGAGCGTTGTGAACCTGGCCCGCGGCGTCGACCAGCGCGCGAGCCTCGAAGCCTGTATTCTCCGGCGTTCCGAAGCGCAGGTCGACCGATTCGACCAGCGTGCCGTCGGGTTCGGGTGTCAGTTTCCAGAACGGCAGTTGATTGAATCGCGAAAATTCCTCAAAGGCCGGAGTGTGGCGCGCGGCGTCGAGGGCAGGGCTCGGCTCAGGGGTGTAATCGATGCGGCCAGCGGTGGGGTCGAACTCGGTGGCGAGGTCAACCTGCACATTCACGACAAATCCGTCGCCCACGGCGATTCCGCGCCAGCGGAAAGGATTCATGCGATCCGGCACGGCTGCGAGCTGTTTGGGAATCGTCCCGTTGAAGGTATGGGCGCCCATGACGGCGAGCGCGCGGGAATGCGCGGAGTAGCGTGCGCCTTCGTAAGCCAGAATCGCGATAATGGCAAACCACGCCCAGCCTCGCTTCGGCGATTTGTCCGCCTTTCCTCCGATTTCCGAACCCACCAGACGCGCGAGCGCCGGAGCTGCGATCGCCAGAAAGAGCGCGGCCCAGATCCACGGGTCGACCACATCGGTCTGGTCCAACCTCAGCCATTTTTCGGAAAACGGCAGCAGCATGCGGATGCCGTAGATGTTCGTCCAGTCGAGGACCAGATGGCTGAGCACGCCGGTGAGTGAGAATGCGTAGCCGAGCAGCGTCGGGCGGATGCGAAACAGCATCAGGAACAGCAGCGGCAGCAGCGCCATCAGCGGCGCCGCGGCCAGCGAATGCGTGTAGCTGCGGTGCCACTTGAGATACGAGAGCGATCCGCCGAGCCCCGCGACGATATCGATATCGGGGACGTTCGCGGCCAGGATCATCAGCGGCGCGGCTTTCGCGAATTTGCGGTCGAACCCGGCGCGCGACATCATCAGGCCCGCCAGCGAATGCGTCAGATTATCCATAGGCCGGGGGCATCAGCAGCGTGACCGCGTCGGGTACGATTTCGAAACAGGCAGGCAGACGCCCGGCGTATTCTCCGTCGATTTGAAGATGACCGCCGCCCTTCAATTCGACGCGCGGCGTATGGATCGTATGGACGCCGGGCATGCGCTGGACGGCCTTCAATCCTACGGTCGCCATGTACAGGAGGTAGCGCAGCGGATTGGTTCCTTCGAACAGAACAAGCTCGAATTCGGGGCGCAGCAGCGAAGCTCCCCGGGCGATTTCGAGGTCGCCGCCGTAGTTGCGGACGCGGCTCGCGAGCGCAAATCCGCAGCGCTGCGCTTTGCCGTCGACGATCACATCGAAATTTTCGACACTCTGCGTGATGTGTCCGAATCCGCCGAGCCAATAGGCGAGTTTCCCGGCGCGCGCCTTGAGTGAAGGATTCAGGTCGTAGACGATCTTCGCGTCGAGTCCCGCGCCGCCCATCGCCAGAAAATGGCGTGAGCCTTGCGCGCTGCACAATCGCCCCACGGCGATCCGTCTTTCGACGCAGGAAGCGAGCCGCGGGATGGCGCGGTCGAGTCGCGAGCCCAGGCCCAGTTCCATCGCGAGGACGTTCGCCGTACCGGCCGGAAGAATCCCGAGCGCGGCCTGCGAATGAACCATGCCGTTCAGGACTTCGTTGATGGTCCCATCGCCGCCGAGAGCCAGGATAAGATCGGCGCCCGCATCGACGGCCTTTCGAGCCAGGCCGGTCGCGTCGCCGGGACCGGAAGTCGGCTCGAGTTGCGGCCGGAGACTCGCCTGCGCCAGCGCTTCAGTGGTACGTTGGAGAATGCGCTCTGGATTTCGCCGGAGTCTGCCGGCTGTGGGGTTGTAAATCAGAACCGGCTGCCGATACGGTGCGATCTTATGAGTATAACCCCAACGGACGAGTAGAACTCCTGACGTGAGCCGAATTTCCGAGAAAATCGAGCATCTTCGCGAAAAGCTGCGCCGCCACGAGTACCTGTATTACGTACTCGACGCGCCGGAAATCACCGACGCGGAATACGACGCGATGATGCACGAGTTGCAGGCCCTGGAACGCGAGCATCCCGAACTGATCACGCCGGATTCGCCGACGCAGCGCGTGGGAGGAAAACCTCGCGAGGGGTTCGTCAAGGTCCCGCATTCGAGCCCGATGCTGAGCCTGGACAACGCGCTCAATGAAGAAGAGCTGCGCGAGTTCGACCAGCGCGTTCGCGGGTTGCTGGGCGATGAGAAGTTCTCTTACGCGGCCGAATTGAAGCTCGACGGATTGTCGCTGGCGGTGCATTACAAGAAAGGCCAACTCGCGCAGGCGGTGACGCGGGGCGACGGCGTGGTGGGCGAAGACGTGACGGAAAACGCGCGGACCATCGGGTCGATTCCGCTGCGGTTGCGCGAGGAACACGGCGATTGGGAAGTGCGCGGCGAGGTAGTGCTGACGCGCAGGTCGTTCGAAAAAGCGAATGCGGAGCGCGCGGCGGCCGGTTTGCCGCTGTTTGCCAATCCTCGCAACGCGGCGGCCGGTGCGCTACGCGTGCTGGATCCTTCAGTCACGGCGTCGCGGAAGCTCGATTTTTTCGGATATTTTTTGTTCCAGGAAGGCCGCCCGGCGCTCGAGACGCAGTGGAAGGCGCTCGACAAGCTGGAGGCGATGGGCTTCAAGGTGAACCCGCGGCGCAAGAAGTGCGCCGATATCGAGAAACTGGTCGCGTTTTGCAATGAGTGGGCGGAAAAGCGCGAGTCGCTGCCGTATGAAATCGACGGTGTGGTGGCGAAGGTCGATTCGGTCGAGCAGCAGAACCGGCTGGGCTGGACGGCGAAGGCTCCGCGGTGGGCGATCGCCTATAAATTCGCGGCCCGGCAGGCGGAGACCGTGGTCAAAGACATCGACGTGCAGGTGGGACGCACGGGGACGCTGACGCCGGTCGCGCGATTCGAGCCGGTGAAGGTCGGCGGCGTCACGGTGCAGAACGCGACGCTGCACAACGAAGACGAGATCGAACGGCTGGGGTTGAAGATCGGCGATACGGTGCTGATCGAGCGCTCCGGCGACGTGATTCCGAAGGTCGTCCGCGTCGTGAAGGAAGGCGAGCACCGGCATGCGTTCAGGATGCCGAAGCATTGCCCGGTGTGCGGCGGCGACATCGTGCGGGCGGAAGGCGAGGCGGCCAGCCGCTGCATCAATACGAATTGCCCGGCTCGATTGCGCGAATCGATTCTGCATTGGGCCGCGCGCGGCGTGATGGATATCGACGGCATGGGCGATGCGCTGGTGAATCAACTGGTCGATCAAGGCTTGGTGCGGAACGTCGCGGATATTTATCAATTGACCACGGAACTGTTGATCGATCTGGAGCGGATGGGCCAGAAGTCTGCCGAGAAACTGATCGCCAATATCGACGCGTCGCGTAAGCAGCCCCTGCCGCGGATTCTCAACGGGCTGGGGATACCCTTCGTCGGCGAGCGGACGGCGCAATTTCTGGCCGATGAATTCGGCGATCTGGATAAAATCGCGGCGGCGGACGAAGATGAGTTGCAGCGGGCCGAGGAAGTGGGTCCGAAGGTCGCAAAAAGCATCCGGCGGTTCTTTCACGAATCGCACAACAAATCGCTGATCGAGCGGCTGCGCCACGAAGGCTTCACGTTCACGTATGAAAGAAAGAAGCGCGACGGCGGACCGCTGGCGGGCATGACATTCGTTTTGACGGGCACGCTGCCGACGCTCTCGCGCGATGAGGCGAAGGCGAAAATCGAGGCGGCGGGAGGAAAAGTGGCGGGATCGGTGAGCCGCAAAACGCATTACGTCGTGGCGGGCGACGAGGCGGGCTCGAAGCTCGATAAAGCGAAGGAACTGGGGATCAAGGTAATCGACGAAGCGGCGCTGATCGAGATGCTCGGATGAAGCGGTTGCGCGATCTGGCGGTCGCCTGGGGGCCGGGCGGCGTTTTTCTTTTTTCCGTGATCGATTCGGCCGGCGTTCCGAATCCGGGCGGCACGGATCTGCTGCTGTTGGCGGTGACGATCGCGAATCCGGCCAGCGCGTGGCTCTGCGCGAGTCTCGCGGTTCTGGGATCGCTGATCGGCAGTGCGATGTTCTACGAAATTTTGAGCCGCGGCGGCGAGCGGTACCTGATGCGCATGACGTCGAGCGGTCGCGGGGCGAGGTTTCGTGTGTGGGTGCTGAGCTACGGGCTGGTCGCGGTGTTTATCCCCGCGCTGCTGCCGGTTCCCTTTCTGCCGTTCAAGGCTCTGGCGGGCTGCGCGTGCGCGATGTGCGTCGGAAGGACGCGGTTTCTGGCGGTGATCGTGGCGGCTCGCGTGCCCCGGTATTTTGCCCTGGCGTACCTGGGGGCGACGCTCGGAAATAATTCATTCCATTGGATTACTTCGCACGCCTGGCAGATGGGTGCGGCGGCGGTGGGGCTATTTATCGCGCTCTATCTGCTGGTAAAATTCACGGGACGGAATCGCGCGGTCTTAGAATAGAATCAAATACGCATGCTGGCCCTTCAGTCCATCACCGAAGAAATCGCGGAGTTCAAACGCGCTCGCCGTGCGGTGATTCTGGAGCATCATTATCAGGAACCCGAGATTCAGGAACTGGCGGATGCGGTCGGCGACAGCCTGGAGCTGGCTCGGAAGGCGCAGGAGTTTTCAGGCGACGTGATCGCGTTCTGCGGAGTCTGGTTCATGGCGGAGACGGCCAAGGTCCTGAATCCGGAGCGCGTCGTGGTGGTGCCGGACCGGCATGCGGGATGCAGCCTGGTGGACGCGTGTCCTGTCGATCAACTGAAGGCGTGGAAAGCGAAGAATCCGGGATACACCGTCGTTTCCTATATCAACACGTCGGTTGAGGTGAAGGCGGAAAGCGATATTCTGTGCACGTCCCGGAACGCGGTGAAGATCGTCAACTCGATTCCAGCCGGTCAGCCGGTGCTGTTTCTTCCGGACATCAATTTGGGAAATTACGTCCGCGAGCAGACCGGCCGCGAGAACATGAAGATCTGGCAGGGGGCCTGCATCGTCCATGCGACGTTTGCCGCGCGCAAGCTGAGCACGGCGCGCGCGGAGCATCCTTCGGCTTTGGTGGCGGCGCATCCGGAATGTCCCAAGGACGTGCTGGCGATGGCCGATTTTATCGGGTCCACGTCGGCGATTGTGGATTGGTGCGCAACGCAGGATGCGGCGGAGTTCATCGTGATGACGGAAAGCGGCGTGCGCTATTCGCTGGAACGGTCGGCGCCGGAGAAAAAATTCCACTTCATCCCGAACGAGCAGTGCAATTGCAGCGAGTGTCCCTACATGAAGCGCAATACACTCGAAAAGCTGCGCGATGCGCTGCGCGACTTAAACCCGCGCGTGGAGCTTGCTCCTGAAATCATGGAGCGCGCCCGCCGGCCGATCGAAAGAATGCTGGCTGTCAAATGATTCCGCTCGTCGATACTTACGGACGTCTGCACGACAATCTGCGCATCAGCGTAACGGATCGCTGCAACATCCGGTGCTTCTACTGCATGCCGGAAACCGGGGTGAAATTCCAGCCGCGCGACGAGATCCTGAGCTTTGAGGAAATCGAGCGCTTCGTGCGTATCGCGGTCACGCTGGGCGTGCGAAAGCTCCGCATCACGGGCGGCGAGCCGCTGGTCCGCAAGGATCTCGCCAAGCTGATCGCGAAGCTTTCGGCGATCGAGGGAATTGAAGACCTGGCGCTGACGACGAACGGCGTGCTGCTGGCCGAGCATGCGCGCGACCTGTACGATGCCGGGCTGCGGCGCATCAACGTGCATCTGGACACGCTCGACCGGGAGCGGTTCAAGCAGATCACGCGCCGCGACGATCTCGCCAAGGTTCTGGAAGGGATCGACGTCGCGCAGGCGATGGGGTATGGTCCGGTCAAGATCAACGCGGTCGCGGTGAAGAACCTGGTGGAGGCGGACATCGTCCCGCTGGCGCGCTACGGTCGCGAGCGCGGGATCGAGATTCGCTATATCGAGTTCATGCCGCTCGATTCGCAGGGACTGTGGGAACGCGAACGGGTGCTGCTGGCGGATCAGATGATCGAAATGATCCAGCGCGAGATCGGGCCGCTGGAAGAAATTCCGGACCGCGATCCGCGGGCTCCGGCGACGGAGTATCGTTTCGCGGACGGCATCGGGCGAGTCGGCTTCATCGCATCGGTGAGCCGTCCGTTTTGCCTGAATTGCAATCGGATCCGCCTGACATCGGACGGGAAGCTGCGCTACTGTCTTTTCGCGATCGAGGAGACGGACGTGAAATCGATTCTGCGCGGCGGATCGGATGACGACGTCCGTGCGGCGGTGCGCGCGTCGGTGCACGCGAAGTGGATCGGGCACGAGATCAATTCGACCCAATTTGTTCCTCCGCCTCGGCCGATGTATTCCATCGGAGGCTAGCCCCCCTTCTCAACCCTGAGCACGGCGAGGCCGGAAGCCGCGCTCCTTGTCCTTTTTTTTCAATCGTATAGCGCGATATAAAGTCGGGCGGCCCGGCTGTCGATATTTTGTTGTCAAGAACCAGACATGAAATACTTCGCTTTCGCTCTCCTCTGTCTGCCGGTGACGGCGCAAACCAAGCTCGAGCCGGATGCCCAGGGCTGTTCCGATTCCAAAGTGCTGCCCAAGCTCGAATTGTGCCGTATCGATAATTGCGAGAAGAAGGAATCGGATCATCGCGAGGTGCCGATTCGTGAAGACGAACATGGCGAAGCGGTCACGTCGAGCCTTGACGGCGACAGCCGCTCCGTGATGTATGAATGTGTCGACGGGACGCTCCCTGGCGATATCGTGCGCCAGGCGTCGACGACGCTGAAGGCGACGGGTTTCGAAGTTCCTTATCAGTTCAGCGACAAAGAAGCGAGCCTGACCGCTCGCAAGGGCGACACGTGGGTGGTGGTGGACGCCGCGTCGCACTTCTACACGCTGACTGAAATGAAAGCGGCAAGCGATCTGGAGACCGCGACCGACGCGGTCGCGCTGGCGGATGCGATCGAGCGCTACGGGCACGTGCCGGCTTATGGAATCACGTTCCTCTCCGGACGCGCCGATCTTTCGCCGGAATCCGTGCTGGGGCTGCGCGAAGTTTCCGCAATGATGGAAGATCATCCCGATTGGCGCATTCGCGTGACCGGTCACACGGATAACCTGGGCAGCAAGGAAGCGAACAATACGCTGTCGCTGAAGCGGGCGACCGCGGTGGTCAACTGGCTGGTGAATCGCGGAGTGAAGCGCACTCGCCTGGACGCGGCCGGCTTGGGCGACGCGAATCCGGTGGCGCCGAACGACACCGAAGAAGGCCGCGCCAAGAACCGGCGCATCGAACTGGTGAAGATCGCCGAGCAGTAGTACACTTGCCGGTATGCGTTCCGGCCTGTTTCTTCTTGCCTGCGCCCTGGCGTCGGCGCAATCCTACGATGTGGTGATTTCCGGAGGCCGTATTATCGACGGCACCGGGAATGCGTGGTTCCAGGGCGATCTCGCCATTCGCGGCGATCGCATCGCGCGCATTGCTCCCGCGGGCATGCTGCGCAATGCGGCGGCGAAACAGAAGATCGACGCGCACGGGATGGTGGTGTCGCCCGGCTTCATCGACATCCAGGGACAATCGCGCGGCGCACTGCTCACGGGCGACGGGCGGCTGATCAGCAAAATCACGCAGGGCATCACGACGGAGATCATGGGCGAGGGCGGGACGAACGCGCCGGCGAACGACAAGACCCTGGCGGCGGAGCCGGACGATGCATCGCGAAAGCTCGACGGGCGGTTCGCGGGTCCGCACGGGTTTCGCGATTGGCTGGAGGCGATGCAGCAGCGGGGCTCGTCGCCGAATTTCGGATCGTTCGTCGGGGCGACGACACTGCGCATGTACGGCAAAGGCATGGCGCAGGGCGCGCCCACGGCAGCGGAGCTGGAGCAGATGCGCGGCGCGATGAAGCGCGCGATGGAAGACGGCGCGTTCGGCATGGCCTCCGCGCTGATCTATCCTCCGGGCGAGTACACGACGACGAACGAACTGGTGGAACTGGCGAAGGTCATGTCGCCCTATGGCGGCGTCTATATTACGCACATGCGGTCGGAAGCGGACCGGCTGCTGGAGGCGATCGACGAGGCGATCGAGATCGGCAGGAAGGGCGGCGTTCCTGTCGAGATCTATCACCTGAAAGCCGCTGGAAAAGCGAACTGGCCGAAGATGGCGCAGGCGATCGACAAGATCAACGCGGCACGCCGCGGCGGGCTCGACATCGGGGCAGATATGTATCCTTACGTCGCGGGCGGAACCGGGCTGACGGTATGTCTGCCGCCGTGGGCATCGGCGGACGGGAAACTTTTCGACAATCTGAAAGATCCGGCGACACGTGCGAGGATTCATGCCGAGTCGATGGCGCCGGCGAAGGATTGGGAAAACATCTGCCAGCAATCGACGCCGGAGGGCGTCATGATCACTCGCCTGTCGCAGGCGGCGAATCACCAATACGAAGGCAAGCGGCTTTCCGAGATCGCTCAGGCTATGCACAAGGATTGGGTGGACGCGGCGATGGACCTGATCTCGAGCGAACACAGCCGCGTCGAAACAATGTTCTTCATCGCGAGCGAAGATAATTTGAAACTGCAGCTCCGCCAGCCGTGGATCAAGTTCGGCACGGACGCTGCGGGGCTCGATCCGGCGACGGTGCGCAGCCTGGCGCATCCGCGATCGTACGGGAACATGACACGCGTGCTGGGGAAGTACGTCCGCGAGGAGAAAGTGATTCCGCTCGAAGATGCGATCCGCAAGATGAGCTCGGCGGTGGCGAACCGGCTGTCGATTCAGGATCGCGGGGTGCTGAAGGAAGGGATGTTCGCGGACGTGGTGGTGTTCGACCCGGCGACGGTGGCCGATCGGGCGACGTATGAACAGCCGCATCAGTTATCGACGGGGATCAAGGAAGTGCTGGTGAACGGGGTCGCGGTGGTGCACGAGGGAAAAGTCACGGGGGCGAAACCGGGTCGGATCGTGTGGGGGCCGGGGCACGTCGCGAATTGAGTTTTGGATTTGAACAGAAGAGGTAAAGACAAGCTCGCATGATGCCGGCCCCACATGATCGACATTCATAGCCATGTCCTTTACGGGCTTGACGACGGCGCGCGGACGTTTGATGATTCCGTCGCCATGCTGCGGGTCGCGGAGGAGAACGGCACTACCGATCTGGTGGCGACACCGCACGCGAATCTTGAGTATCGCTATGATGCCGCGCTGATTCGGCAACGGCTCGGCGAACTGGCGGCAAGGACGAAGATCCGGCTTTATTCCGGCTGCGATTTTCATCTCAGCTACGACAATATTCAGGACGCGATCGAGCATCCGCAAAAATACACGATCAACCAGAAGTGTTATCTGCTGGTGGAATTTTCCGATCTGCTGATTTTTCGCAACACTCCGGAGATTTTCGGGCGCCTGCAGGATGCGGGGATGATCCCGGTGATCACCCATCCGGAGCGCAACGGGCTGCTGCGGCAGCGCATCGAAAATATGCAGGCGTGGATCGAGGCGGGGGCGCGCGTCCAGGTGACGGGCCAAAGTTTCACGGGACGATTTGGGTCGCGCGCGCGGGAGTTTTCGGAAACGCTGCTCGATCGCGGCCTGGTGCACTTCGTGGCAAGCGACGCGCACGATTGCGAGCGCCGGCCTCCGAAGCTGAACGAAGCGCACGCGTGGCTGGCGAAGCGATGCGGAGCATCGGTGGCGGATTTGCTGTGTATCGAAAATCCGCGAGCGGCGCTGATGGGGGAACCGGTAACGGCGCCGCCCGCGGCGGAATCGAAGAAGTGGTATCAGATCTGGCGATGACGCGTTATTCGTAGCGCAGCGCGATCACGGGATCGACGCGCGCCGCACGTCTTGCCGGAAAATAGCTTGCGGCCAGCGCGACCACGGCGAGCAGCGCAGCCACAGCGGCCGAAGTCGCCACGTCCGAGGGTCGAACTTCGTACAGAAGAGTCGCCAGGAAACGCGTCAGCGCGAGCGAGGCAAGGAATCCCGCGACCAGTCCGACGGCAGCCATCGCGAGGCCCTGTTTGAGGATCATGCCGAGCACCTCCGTCCAGCGCGCGCCGAGCGCCATGCGGATGCCGATCTCGCGCGTGCGCAGGCTCACCGTGTAGGAAATGACGCCGTAGATCCCGATGGCCGCAAGCGCCAGCGCGAGCGCGGCGAACAGTCCGAGCAGCGCCAGAGTGAACGAACGCTCCCCGAGCGATTCGCGCAGGTAGGAATCCATCGGCGCGATGTCGTACACCGGCTGCGTTTTGTCCACAGAAAGAAACCCATCGCGTACCGCGTGTTCGAGCTGCCGGGGATCGATGGTGGTGCGTGCCACAAACATGTAGCTGAAGTTGAGATTCTGTGCCTGCGGGATGTAGGCAGCCATGATCGGGGCGCGATCGAGGCCGTATTGGCGGACGTCGCCCACTACGCCGACAATGGTCGCCCATGGCTTGGATTCGTCGCGCCCGCCGAGCTGAATGTGTTTGCCGATGGGATCTTCGCCCGCGAATTGCGTGCGGGCGGTGGATTCGCTGACGATCGCGGCGAGCGGCGCGCCGGCCCGGTCCTGATCGGTGAACGCGCGGCCGCGCTTCAACGAAATGCGCATCACACGGAAGTAATCGGGAGTGATCGAATAGCGATCGACCGACGGAGCCTCCCGCGGATTCGCCAGCGGACGATCCTGAATGTGAAGCGCAGTGTGATCGAAGCTGGTGAGCGGCAGCGTGCTGACCATCGCCATGCTGTCGATCCCCGGCGTCGCGCGCAGGCGATCGAAGACTTGCTCGTAGTAATTCAGCTCCTGCTCCGGCTTGGTGTAGCGCTCGCTGTAGACGTACGTGTTGAGCGTCAGGACATTGCGAGGATCGAAGCCCGGGTCAACGTTCATCAGGTTCAGAAAACTGCGGCCGAGCAGTCCGGCTCCCGCGATCAGCACGAAGGCAAGCGCGAATTCGGCGATCACCAGCGCGTTGCGCAGGCTTTGACGGCCGCGGCTCGACGTCGCTTTGCCCAGCTCCTTGAGCGCTCCGGCAACATCGGCGCGCGAGGTTCGCAAGGCGGGAGCGAGGCCGAACAGCACTGCGGCGACCAGGCTGGACGCAAGCGCGAACAGCAGCACGGCGGTGTCGATTTTCACTTCGCCGATCCGCGGAATTTCGCGCGGCGCCGCGGCGACCACCGCGGATGTGCCGAAAATCGCCAGCAATGTTCCGCAAATTCCTCCCGCGGCGGCAAGCGTCAGGCTCTCGACGAACATCTGGCGGACGATTCTCGCGCGGCTCGCACCGAGAGCGGTTCGCAAGGCGACCTCTTTCTCTCGACCCGTGGCGCGCGCGAGCAGAAGGTTCGCGATGTTTGCGCAGGCCATCAGAAGGACGAAACCGACGGCGCCTGCCAGCACCCACAGCGCGACGCTGACGCGGCCGGTGACCTGGTCACGCAGCGGAGTCGCGATCGCGTGAATCGCCGGATCGTATGACTTGGGATTGTCGCGCACGATGCTCCCAAGCGCGGCGTTCAACTCCGCTTCCGCGGCTGCGGATGAAACGCCCGGTTTCATGCGCGCCAGCAGACGCAGATGCTGGCAGCCCCGGCAGGCGTCGCGAAAGGTCAATTCATATCCGAGCGGCGCAAAAATCTCGCGTGCCTGGTCGGACTGGCTCAACGCGATCGGCTCGAAACTCGCGGGCAGCACGCCGACGACGGTGCAAGAAGTTTCGTTCAGGCGTACGATGCGGCCGATGATCTTCGGATCTCCGCCGAAGCGGCGCATCCAGAGCGAATGGCTCAGAATCACCACCTTATTCCAACGATCCAGGCGGTCTTCCTCGGGAAGAAACGCCCTGCCGAGCTGCATCGAGACGCCCAGCGTGTCGAAATAGTCGTGGCTGACGCGCATGCCGTTGACCAGCTCCGGCGCGCCGTCGCCGATGAGCGCGCTGCGCCAGGTGCGATAGAGCGACATGGACTCGAACGATCGCGTGCGGGCGCGCAGGTCGTATGTGGTGGTGTAATCGACGGTCACGGGACGAACCGATTCCCGCGCCCCGGTGGCGATCGTCACCAGCCGGTTGGGGTCGCGATACGGCAGCGGGTTCAGCAGGACCGCTTTGATCACGCTGAAAATCGCGGTATTCGCGCCGACGCCGAGGGCCAGCGTCAGGATCGCGACCGCGCTGAATCCGGGATTCTTGCGCAGCATGCGCGCGGCAAACGTCAAGTCGCCCATACGAGGAATACCTGAGACGGTCGCGGAGGTTACACGATCAATCGTGGCGCAAAGCGATGACGGGATCCACGCGCATCGCGCGGCGCACGGGGACGAGGGAGGCCGCAAGAGCGACAACCGTGAGAATCGCCCCGACGGTCGCGTACACGCCGGGGTCGAGCGGGCTGACCGCGTACAACTGCGACTTCAGGAGGCCCGTGACCCATGCCGATGCGGCAATTCCGATTGCGATTCCTGGAATCAGGACGGCCAGGCCCTGGCGCAAAATCAGGCTCGCGACGTCGCGCGGCAGGGCGCCCAGAGCCATGCGGACGCCGATCTCAGCGGTCCGCTGGCTGACCGAATAAGAGATCACGCCGAAGATTCCGATGGAGGCAAGCAGCAGCGCGAGCCCCGCATAAGCGCCGAGCAGCGACGTCACAAACTCGCGCGGCTGGGCGAGCATCGCGATCTTGGCGTCCATGGTTCGCATTTTCCACATCGGTTGATCCTTGTCGACGCGCCACACCGCGCGGCGGACGTCGTTCATCAGGACGTTCGGATCGCCCGCGGTTCGTACCGCAACGCTGGTGAACACGAACGGGTTCTGCGCCAGCGCGCCGTAGATCTGCGGCTGCGGCGGATCTTCCACGGTGTACTGCTTCACGTCGCCCACAACGCCGATAATTTCGGCGATCAGCTTCTGCGGCGGGATCGCGAGGTGCCGGCCGATCGGATCGCGGTCGCTGAAGTAAAGCCGCGCCAGCGTTTGATTGATCACGACAACTTTGGCCGATTCGGCCGAATCGCGCTCACTGAAGACGCGGCCGCGCAGCAGCGGAATCCGCATCGTTTCGAAGAAGTATGGATCGGCGGCGTTGAACAGACCGCGACCTCGTTCGGAGGGCGGCGGCTCGGGACCTTCGGCAGGAAAGAAATCGTCGGTCTCGCCGTTGCCGCCCAGCGGGACCGCACGCACCGAGGATGCCGCGACCACTCCCGGAATCGCGCGGATTTCCTCGATCACGCGTTTGTGAAATTCGACGCGCGTGGCGCCGGTCGTGTATTTCGCCGCGGGAACGCGATATTCGAAAGTCAACAGATTCCGCGGATCGAATCCTGTCCGCGTGCGTCCCAATTCCAGCAAGCTCTTGATGGTCAGCCCCGCGCCGGTCAACAGGACCACGGCCATGGCGATCTCGGCCGCGGCCAGCACACCGCGCACGCGATTCTTCGACGCTCCGGATCCCGCACCGCGCGAATCGCGCAGGGCCGTCGCGCGCGAGGTTTGCCACGCCGGAATCACCGCGATCAGCAGCGCAGCCGCCAGCGCCGCACCCGCTGTGAACAGCATCACGGACGCATCCAGGCTCACCTGCGTTCCGGACGGCAGCCGGTCCGCGATCGATTTCGAGATCGCCTCCAAGCCCCACCACGCAATGGTCAGGCCGACTGTGCCGCCGATCGTGGCAAGCACCAGCGCCTCCGCCGCGACGTGCGCAATCAACTGCGCGCGTCCGGCTCCGAGGGCCAGCCGCACGGCACGCTCCCGCTCTCTTCCCACCATGCGCGCCGAAAAGAGCCCGGCGACATTCGTGCACGCGATCAGCAGCACGAAAGCGACGGCTCCGGCGAGCGCCAGCACACTCGGGCGAAGATCGCTCACCACCGCTTCTTTCAGCGGAACCACCAGCGTTCCGCGATCGCGATTGGTCGCGGGATATTCGGCGGCCAATCTTCCGGCGATCGCCGCCATCTCCGACCGGACTTGCGCGATCGAGACGCCGGGCTGAGTCCGCGCCAGCACGGCCGCACCGGCCTGCCCGCGCTCCAGCGAGTAGTTCGGATAGCGGAACATCGGCAGGTACACGTCGGCGTCCCAAGGCTGATCGATGAAACTCGCCGGCAGAACGCCGATGACGCTGTACGGCTCGCCGTTGAAGATGAGTTTGCGGCCGACAATCGCCGGATCCGCGCCGAAACGGCCGCGCCACGTCCGGTCCGTGAGCACGGCCACAAGCGCCGCGCCCTTTTCGTCCTCGCCCGGCGCGAACAGGCGGCCGATCGCCGCGTCGACGCCGAAGATCTGGAAATAATTCGACGTCACGAAGCTGCCGATGACGCGATCCGGCGTTTCGCCTCCGGTCAGATTGACGCTCTGCGCCACCATGCCGGCAAGACCGCGCATCGTTTTCGACGACGCGCGCCAGTCCTGCAGGTCGGGCATCGAAACGAAATTCCGAGCCCCGCGCGCGTCCGTCGTATATACAATCGCGAGCTGATCCGGATCGCGATACGGCAGCGGCTTCAGCAGCACCGCGTTCACGACGCTGAAGATCGCCGAGTTCGCCCCGATTCCCAAAGCCAGCGTCAGGATGGTCGCCAAGGCGAACCCCGGCGACTTTCGCAACGCGCGCAACGCATATCGAATTTCGCGGATCATCCGGATTCCTAACGCAATTCAGAGCGCATTTCGAGCCATTGTGGATAAACACTTTGCGCGATCTGCATCGTCCGAGCCTGGGACCCGCTGTTCGATTTCGGAGAGTCATTCTGCCACACGTCCGCGCGCGGGACCATTGAAAATGAGCGCCGCCGCGGTGGCGTTACAATTGCTGCGTTTTCCTAGCGGAGCACCTTTTGAAATTCTTCTTATTCATCTGTATGGCGATCTGCACCTTCGCGCAGAGCGATCCGCGAAATGATCTCACTTTCAGCGGAGGCTGGGCCAACAACGCGGGCAATACCTGTTGTGGCGATTCCTCAGGCGACCTTCGATTCACTTACGCGTACCGCCTGATTCCGCACCTCGCGGTCGAGGCCGGGATCGATTCGGCGGTCTCGCTCGGCACCGAAATTCGAGGCGCGAATTACGACGTGAATGTGAACGACCGGATGTTCTGGGTCCCGTTCGGCGTGCGCGGCATTCTACCGCTGAAGAACGGCCGCGCCGAAGTGTTCCTCAGCGCCGGCGGACTTTATGAGAAATATTCCGCGGGCAATCCTTTCGATTCCGTCGGCGTCGTCTCGCGTAATGGATGGGGCGGATATGTTTCGGGCGGAGCCGCCGCGGCCCTCGATCGCGGCCGGCATTTCTGGCTGGGCGGATCGTCGCGATTCTATTTCGCGAACACCAATCGCGGCTACTCGCACGACCGCTGGGTCACCGCGACGCTCGATTTCAGCCTGCGATTCTAAGCTTTCTGCAGCGCCGCCAGGTGCTCGCCGGTTTCCTTTTCGACATCGGCATGCAGGCTGTTGCCGTGCGCGTCCATGGTGACGATCGCCACGAAATTATTGACGTGCAGATGCCACATCGCTTCGGGAATTCCGAAGTCGAATAAGTGCACGCCGAGGACTTTATCAATCGAGCGCGCATAATACTGCGCCGCGCCGCCGATGCCGTTGAGATATACCGCGCCCGCGTCCTTCAGCGCCGCCAGCGTTTTCTTCCCCATGCCGCCCTTGCCGATCACCGCGCGCACGCCGTATTCGCGAATCACGTGCGCCTGATACGGCTCTTCACGGCTGCTGGTGGTTGGACCCGCGGCCTTCACCGTCCACTCTTCGCCCGCCTTCATCATCACCGGACCGCAGTGATACAGCACCGTCCCATGCAGATCCACCGGCGGCGGATTCTTCATGAGATAGGCATGCACATTATCGCGTCCTGTATACATCTCGCCGGTGATCAGCACAACGTCGCCGACTTTCAGCGCGCGCATGTCGGCTTCGGTCAGCGGCGGCCGCAGCACGATTTCGCGGCCTGACAGCGGGAATCCTTCGCTTTTCGCCATCTTCTCGACGTGCCGCGAGGGATCGCGATACAACCACTTCGTAATCGCACCCGACTTCGCATCGAGCGTCACGCCAAGCCGCCGGAACGCCCAGCAATCATAAGCGACGGAGACAAAGTAGCTGGCCGGAAGCCGGTTCGCGACTCCGATCTTGCAACCGATCAGCGAAACATTGCCGCCGAATCCCATCGCGCCGACGCCGATCTTGTTCGCCTCCGCCATGATCTCCGCTTCGAGCTTCGCCAGCTCCGGAACCGGATTCACGTCGTCCAGCGTGCGCAGCAACTGCTCCTTCGCCAGCACATACCCATGTGCGCGATCGCTTCCAACGCATACGCCGACCGCGCCGGGCGCGCATCCCTGCCCCTGCGCCTGCCACACGGCATGGAGAATGCACTTCCGCACGCCCTCCAGATTCCGATCCGCGCGTCCCAGATGATCCAGCTCGCACGGCACAGTGTACTGAATATTCTTGTTCTCGCAGCCGCCGCCCTTCAGGATCAGCTTCACTTCGATGTCGTCCTTCTCCCACTGCTCGAAGTGAATCACCGGTGTCTCGATGCCGAGATTGTCGCCCGTATTTTTTCCAGTCAACGAATCGACGGAATTGGGACGCAGCTTGCCTCGTTTGGTCGCCTCGGCGACGGCGGCGCGAATCGCCTTCTTCAGCTCGATCTGGTTCACCCCCACCGGCGTGTGGACAAAGAACGTCGGCATGCCGGTGTCCTGGCAGATCGGTCCTTCGTCCGTCTGCGCCATGTCGATATTCGACGCAATCACGCTGAGCGCCTGCGACGCCTGCGTTCCCGGCTTCTCATTCGCGATGGCGATCCCCATCGCCGCCCGCACATCCGGGGGAAGATTCGTCGACGTCTGCGTAATCAGCTCGACCAGGCTCTCATGCAAGAACTGCATTCATTCTCCTCATCAAAACTTGATTCTAACTTGCGCGGGTACTTCCGCAGTATGAATCGGTTCGCCGGTGTTGAAGTACACCACCACTTCGCCATTGCGGACTTCCTGCACCGCGCCCGCGATTTCCTGATCGCCGATGCGCACCACCGCCGGCTGCCCCGCCTGAATTTTTCCCAGCGAGGCGGGGTCCGGCGTGACGATCGCCTGAAGGGCCGTCAGCTCCGTCGCGATCTCCACCAGCTTCACCGACGGATCGACCGTATCGCCGGGCTGGCCGTGCCGCGCAACGACGATTCCATCCGAAGGAGAGTGCAGCTCGCCCGACGTCGCTTCGGCTTTCGCCTGCTCGGTGGCCGCCGTGTTCTGCTCGACAATGCGAGTCAAAGCCTCGATCTCCTGGGCCACCGCCTCGACCCGTGCCTC
>JAIQFJ010000533.1 GCA_020073325.1 Terriglobia bacterium
CGATTCTCTCGACGCCGCGCGGAAAAATATCCAGCATTTGTTCACCGTCAACGGACTCTATGAAGCCGCCGTGCATGTGGAAACCCTCGACGATCCGCGGCACGAACAGACCAACGTGCTGCTCGTCGTCGACGCCGGCCCGCGAGCGCGCTATGCGCCGCCGCTGATTCGCGGCGACACCAGGCTTTCCGACAACACGATCATCCGCGCCACCGGCTGGCGCATTCTGCTGATCGGAAAATGGCGGAAAATCACCGACGCCCTGACCCAGAAGGGCCTGGAAGACATCGGCAAGAAGTATCAGAAAGAGAACCGGCTCACGGCGTCCGTGGATCTGGCTTCGCTCGATTACGACCCGGAAATCATTCGTGCCAAACCGACGCTCGACGTCAACGCAGGTCCGAAAATCCGGGTCAAGGCCGTCGATGCGAAAGTCTCCAAAGGCCGCATGAAGCGTTACGTGCCCATTTATCAGGAAGGGGCCGTCGATCAGGATCTGCTGGTGGAAGGCGCGCGCAACCTGCGCGATTATTTTCAGTCGCGCGGATATCCCGACGTCGATGTCACCTTTCGCCGGCTTCCGCCGCAGGCCGACGAGCAGATCATCGAGTACTCCATCGCGCGCGGCCCGCGCCGCAAACTGGTGCGCGTCGCCATCACGGGCAACCGGTATTTCGATCGCGAAACCATTCGCGAACGGATCTTCCTAGAGCCGAGTTCGTTCGTGGTCCGCTGGGGCCGTTACAGCGAGGCGTTTCGACGCAAGGATGAACAGACCATCGCCGATCTGTACAAGACCAACGGATTTCGCGACGCGAAGGTCACTTCGACACTTGAGAATCGCTATGGCGGAAACGCGTCGCACATCGCCGTCGCGTTCGAGATCGCCGAAGGCGTGCAGTGGCGCATCGGAACGCTGCGGATCGTGGGGATTCCGGAAGACGAAGGCAAATCCCTGCGTGCGCGCCTCAACAGCCTCAATGGCCAGCCCTACAGCGATCTTTCCATCGGCCTGGACCGCGGCGAAATTCTCAGAACATTATTTGGACGCGGATACCGGCACGCCACTGTACGCGCCTCATCCAGCCCGGCCGGTCCGCGTCGCGTCGATCTCACCTACACCATCGAGCGGGGCGAACAGGAGTTCGTGCGCGACGTGCTGATCAGCGGACTGAAAGCCACGCGGCCCGGAGTGGTGCAGCGAAATCTGAGGATCAAGCCCGGAGATCCGCTCTCGCTGCCCGAGGATCGGGAGTCGCAGCGCGAATTGTACGACCTCGGGATTTTTTCCGAAATCGACACCGCGGTTCAGAACAGCGACGGCGATGAGCGCTACAAGTACCTGCTGTTCGATTTCACCGAAGCGCACAAATACAATATGAGCGTCGGCGTGGGCGCGGAAATCGCGCAGCTCGGCGCAACCACCAGCGATCTGGCGGCTCCTACCGGAGGCACCGGATTCAGCCCGCGCTTCACCGGAGACCTGAATCGCGTCAACCTGTGGGGCATCGGCCACACCGCCACGCTGCAGACGCGTCTATCGACTCTCGAACAGCGCGTGGGCCTCAGCTACTTCATTCCCAAATTGCTCAACGCCAGCGGACGATCCCTTACCTTCAGCGTTCTTTACGACAACTCGCGCGACGTCCGGACCTTCGCCTCGCATCGTGAAGAAGGATCCATCCAGCTTGCGCAAAAGCTCACCAAGCCGACGACGGCGCTGTTTCGCTTCGCCTACCGGCGCGTCAGCACCAGCGACGTCGTGATTCCCGCGCTGCTGGTCCCGCAATTTCTGCAACCCGTGCGCATCGGAATCTTTTCGGTGAATCTCATTCAGGACCGCCGCGACAATCCCACCGATCCGCATGCGGGGATGTACAACACGTTCGAAGCCGGCATCGCGTCGAAAATTTTCGGCTCGCAGCGGAGCTTCGGGCGTGTGCTGGCGCGCAATGCGACCTATCATCGATTGACGAAGAACGTCGTTCTGGCGCGCCAGTTGACGTTCGGAGCGATCGTACCCTTCAACATCCCGCAAGGCCTGACGTCGGATGACGCGGTGCCGCTGCCCGAACGATTCTTTGGCGGCGGCAATATTTCGCATCGAGGATTTCCTGAAAATCAGGCCGGCCCGCGCGACACCGGCTCGCCCGTCGGCCCCGGCGGCGCGCAAACCGAGCCGACCGGATTCCCTCTCGGCGGCAACGCCGTGCTGATCAGCAACATGGAGCTGCGCTTTCCGCTGATCGGCGACAACATCGGCGGCGTTCTGTTTCACGACGCAGGCAACGTTTATAGCAACCTCGGCAGTATCTCGTTCCGCTTTCATCAGCGCGATCCGCGGGACTTCAACTACATGGTCCATGCGGTGGGCTTCGGCATCCGCTATCGCACGCCGGTGGGCCCCGTGCGTGTCGATCTGGGATACAGCATCAATCCTCCGCAATTCAACGGGTTCAAAGGGACGGTGCAGGACCTGCTCGCGTGCAACCCGAATCTTCCGCCCGCCGAGTTGCCGCCGCAGTGCCAGCCCGTGCGGCAGGGGATCAGCCATTTTCAATTTTTCTTCTCGATCGGACAGACGTTCTGATGCGGACGATCTTACTTGCGCTGACTGTCGTTTGCCACGCAGCGATCATCGACCGCGTCGCGATTGTCGCCGGCCGCCACCCGATTCTCGACAGCGCGATTACCTCCGATATCCGGGTCACCGGGTTTCTGAACGGCGCCGCGCCTGATTTCTCCGCCGCATCGCGCAAACAGGCAGCCTCGCGATTGATCGATCAGCAGCTGATTCGCGATCAGATCCGCAGCGGCGATTATCCGATTGCCCGCAACGCCGAGGCGGACGAGCTGCTCGCGCAAATTCGCCAGGAACGCTTCGCAGCCCCAGTCCAATACCGCGCCGCGCTGCAGCGCTACGGCATTACGGAACAGGAACTGAAAGACCGCCTGCTGTGGCAGCTCACCGTCCTGCGATTCATCGACGCGCGCTTCCGCCCGCAGGTGATCGTTTCCGAAGAAGAGATCGAGCGCGCTCAAAAAACGAGCCGCGCCGGCCGCAAATCGATTGTCGACCAGATCACCGGAGAGCGCGTCAACACGCTGCTCGACGACTGGCTGAAGGAGCAGCGCGCCCAGACGCGGATTGAATATCTGGAGAAGTCCCTGCAGTGAATCGGAAATGGAAAATCGCGGGCGCCGTGGCGGGATCGCTGGTGACTCTGAGCCTGATCGTCGTGCTGGCCGCGCTGGTGGCGGTCCGCTCCGGCTGGTTTCGCGACTACGTCCGCCGCAAAATCGTTTCGAGCGTGGAAAATTCCACCGGCGGCCTGGCCGCCCTGAGCGCGTTCGCCTTCGACCCGCGCAGCATGACCGCCACCGTCACGGGATTCGTGCTTCACGGCACGGAGCCGCCCGGAAGCGCGCCTTTGTTCGAGGCGCCGCGGATCGTCCTGACGCTGCGCTGGTTTCATCTGGAATATCTCGGCGTCGAACGCCCCCGCGTCAACGTGATCGCGCTGGCCGGCGGCGGCACCAACATCCCGTCGCCTAAGCACCGGTCCACAAGCGGCAAGCCGGGGCTCGAAACTTTCGTCAATCTCGCGATCCGCCGCCTGCAGATCG
>JAIQFJ010000089.1 GCA_020073325.1 Terriglobia bacterium
GAGCGCGCGACGCTGCTGAAGATCGCTCCGCACCTGGTGGAGCCGCTGGCGTTCCTGATGCCGATCGCCGGGATCGGGCGCGAGATTTTTTACAACACGGGACTGACCATGTACGACGTGCTGGCCGGGTCGGCCTCGCTGCCGAAGCATCGGCGGGTGCGGCTCGACGAAGTGCGGCGGATGGAGCCGGGGCTCGGGTTGCCGGAGATGACGGGCGCGGCCGAATATTACGACGCGAAGGTCCAGTCGGCGCGGCTGGTTCTGGAAAATATTTTCGAGGCGATCGCCCATGGCGCGGCGTGCGCGAATTATGTGCAGGCGGAAGCGCACGCGCGCGAGGGCGACGCGTGGATCGTCCAGTTGCGCGACCGGGTGGCGGATCGTTCGTTCGAGGCGCGGGCGCGGGTCCTGGTGGATGCGACCGGCCCGTGGGAGCAGAATCCGGCGCCGCGGCTGGTGCGCGGGTCGCATATTTTATTCCCGAGATTGAATACAAGCGATCATGCGATCGCGTATTTCGAAGAATCCGGACGAATTTTATTTTTTATTCCGTGGGGTGACCGGACGCTGGTGGGGACGACGGACGTGGATCACGACGGGTCGCCCGATCAGGTCGCGATTTCGGCGGACGAGGTGAAATATTTGCGGGCCCAGGCGGCTCGGGTGTTTCCGGAAAGCGAGACGACGGAACCGGTGGCGGCGTTCAGTTCGCTGCGCCCGCTGCTCGCGTCGTCGGGATCGGCGACGAAAGCGTCGCGGGATCATCGGATCTATGCGGATTCCGACGGCATGATTCGCATTACGGGAGGCAAGTACACGACGTATCGGTCGATGAGCGAGGAGGCCGCGGACCTGGCGGCTCCGGAATTGCGCGCCGTGCATGTAACGGCGGAACATCCACTGAATGGAAATTCCCGCGAGGCGGTGGATACGCTGATGGCGCGGGCTCCCGAGCTGGCGTCGCGGCATCGATTGAAGACGAATGAAATCGAGACGCTGGTCCGGGGGTATGGCGTGATGACGGAGGCGGTGCTGGAATATCTGCCGGCGGAGGCGGGCGATTTGTCGCGCGTGGACGCCGCCCGGCTGGAGTTTGCGGTGCGGCATGAGATGGCGCTGCGGGCTCGGGACTTTCTGGAAGTATCGACCATGATCGGTTTTGAAGGACGCCGCCAGACGGTCGCGGCCGTGGAGCGGTGGTTTTCGGAAAATACGCCGTTATGAGTCCGGTCCCCGTTGGGCACAACCCGCGTTGGATATAATTCGTTGAACGAGATGGCGCGCAAGTTTACGATCGGGCGCGAGAAGAGCTGCGACGTATTAATCGGAGATGAGTCGGTGAGCCGGCTGCATGCGGAGATGTGGCTCGGCGACGACGGGAAAATTATGCTCGCGGATCGCGGGTCGAGCAACGGGACGATGCTGGTCCGCGCGGGGGCCGCGGCGCCTCTGAATTTCGGGAGCGTCGAACGGAGCGATCAGGTGCGGTTCGGCTCCGTGACGCTCGACGTGAAGGATTTGATCGAGGCGGTGGAAATTCGCAATCCGGGCGCGTTCGCGATGCGCGCGGGGCCGCCGCCATTGCCTCCGCCTCCGCCGCCGCCTTCTTTTCAGGCCGGCGCTCCCCCGCCGCCGCCTCCTCCTTCGCTGACTTCCGTGCCGCGAGCGGGCGGGGTTTTGGTGCGATGCGAATGCGGCGCGATCAAGACCGCCGGCCAGCTTTGTCCGACCTGCCATCGGTGACTTCCAAATGACCCCAGCTACGTTGGTAAAAGACGCGACTTACCGGCAGCCGTTCTGGACGCTGCCCGACCGCCGGATCACGACGCTGTATGCGGTCGCCCTCGGCGTGGTGTTCATCGCGCTGCTGACGGCGATGCTGACGCCGGGCGAACGTCCGGCGACGCTGATTCTGGATCGCACGTCTCCGCATTTCCGGTATCCGTTCACGATCCAGAATTTCGAGCATATTTTTTTCTTCCTTGCGCTGGGCGAATTATTCGTACGCTGGCGCGTGGGGGCGCGCGAGATCGGGTTTTCGAAGATGGGCCTGCTGCCGGAGGATCAGCACACGGTGCTGCAGGCGCACGACCTCAGCATGCTGCGGCATCGGGTGGCGAATCAGTTCGACGGGGAACACGGCTTTTTGCCGTCGCTGATCGATACGTGCATTTTGCAGTTCATGAGCGGGCGATCCGTGGACCAGACGGTGGCGGTGATGGACAGTTCGCTCGAATTGATCGAACATCGCGTGGATATGCGCTACGGGCTGGTCCGGTTTATCGCGTGGCTGGTGCCGACGCTGGGATTTATCGGAACGGTGATCGGGCTGGGATCGTCGCTGGCGGCGGTGCCGGCGGATTCGTCGAAGATCAATATGTCGCAGATCGCGCAGACGCTGGCGGTGGGCTTCGATTGCACGATGGTGGCGTTGGTGGAAAGCGCAGTGATCGTATATCTGCTGCAGGTGGTGAACGAGCAGGAGGAGAAGGCGGTGAATCTCGCCGGGACATACACGCTGCGGAATTTGATTAATCGTTTGTATGCGGGCTGAGTGATAAACGGTTGAGCACTGACACCCCATGAAAGCCCGCAGCAGGGAAATCAATATCTTCAATATGTCGCTGCTCGACATTCTGTGCGGCGCGTTGGGGGCGTTTTGTTTCATGATGCTGGTGCTGTTCCCCTATTACAGCCAGGACAAGGGGCAGGGCAAGCGGCCGGACGTGCAGGAAGGCGTCGATCCGAAGACGTTCGAGCAAGCCAAGGCGCGGATCGATCAACTGGAGCAGACGCTCAAGAAATTTCAGGAGTACGCCGACCAGATAGAGGCTCGCCTGAAGCAACTGGAGGCGCAGCAGCGGCAGCAACAGGGCGACATGCAGAAGATGCAGGATCGCGCCGAGCGGGCCGAGATGCGCAACCCGGTTCTGGCCGTGGGGACGATGGGCGTCCAGGGGGACGAGATGGTGCAGGTTTACATCGACACGGATCGCACGCATATGGACAAATCGCCGGTGGAGAAGCTGGATCCGAACAAGGCGCAGCCGGCGCAGTTCGCCGGGGACGATGCGGCTTTTGGCGCGGGATCGAACCTGAGCTATTTTCTGGTGCGCGACACGCCCCCGGGCGAATATCGCATCTATGCGAAGATCGTCAAGAGCAATCCGGGACATACAATTTACGGGACAGTGGTGGTGAGTGCGGCGGGAGTTTTCCAGAATATCGGAGTGCAGTCGGATAAAGACAAAGTGGCGATTCCGGTGGCCGTGGTCAACATGGATAAGGATTACAAGGCGACGCTGAAAGTCGTTTTGCCGCCGGAATACGCAATTAAGAAATGAGGACCAATGGCTGACAAAATGACTCGCTGCCCGGAGGGGCATTTCTTCGATCCTTCCAAGCACAGTTCGTGTCCGTGGTGCGCGCTGCCGCAGGATGCGGGCGCAGGAGAGCAGAAGACGCGTCCGGTGGCTCCGCCGCCGCTGCCGGGTGGCGCTGTGGCCCCAGCCGCCGCGGGTCCGAAACCGGGTGCGACAATGCGGGTCGGCCAGAACCAGGCTGCCGCGAAGAACGAGCCGGTGGTGGGCTGGCTGGTGTGCATGGAGGGTCCGGATCGGGGCAAGGATTACCGGCTGCATGCCGAAAAGAATTTCGTCGGGCGCGCGACACACATGGACGTGGTGATCGAAAGCGATCCGACGGTGTCGCGCGAAAAGCACGCTTCGGTGGTTTACGATCCGAAGAAGAAATCGTTCTGGGTTTTGCCCGGGGAGGCGTCGGGGCTGGTTTATCTCAACGGCGAAATGATCAACACGCCCGCGGCCGTCAAGGCCGACGATGTGATCGAAGTCGGGCAGACCAAGCTCGTGCTGGTTCCGTTCTGCGGGGACAAATACAACTGGGCTGAGTCCTGATGCGTTTTCTGGCAGCAAACGCCCAGCATATCGGCGCGCGGCACTCGCAGCAGGATTCGTTCGGCTTCGCGGATCCTGACGACCAGGAATTTATCGCGCACGCGGGATTCCTGGCGATCGTGTGCGACGGCATGGGCGGCATGGAATACGGCGACGCGGCCAGCCGCACTGCGGTCCGCGCGTTCCTGGAAGCGTATCAGCGAAAGACGCCTGACGAATCGATCCCGCAGGCGCTTTTGCGCAGCGTGCATGAAGCGAACGATCAGGTATTGTCGTTGGCGTCAAGCCTGGGGTTGATCGAAGGCATCGGGACCACGCTGGTCGCCGCGACGCTGCACGAAAATTCGATGTACTTCGCGTCGGTGGGCGACAGCGGACTTTTTCATGTGAACGAAAGCGGGATGCGGATGATCAATCGTCCGCATATTTTCGCCAACGTCCTGGACGCCGCCGTGGCGCGCGGGAATCTGTCGGCGGAAGATGCCGCGAATCATCCCGAGCGCGAATCGCTGACCAGCTACATCGGCGCGCAAAAGCTGGAAGAGATCGACGGCAACACGGAGCCTTTTCCGATGGAGGACGGCGACGCGATTCTGCTGGCGAGCGACGGGTTGTTCAAGACGCTGGAACTCGACGAGATGCGCGCGTGCTGCACGGGATCGCCGCAGGCATGGCCGGAGCAGTTGGTGGGGGCCACCATCGCGGCGAATCGCGAATATCAGGACAACGTCACGGTGCTTTCTCTGGCGTTCGAGTCGGTGAAGACGCTCGGACTGCCGCAGACGGCTCCTCCGCGCACGATTCGCCGCGTCGACCCGCAGCCTTCGGAATTGCCTCGGACGGTGAAGATGGCTCCGGCTCCCGAGGCTCCGCCTCCGCCCGCTGTGGCCGAACCGGCTGCGCCCGCGCCGTCGGCGCCGCAGGCATGGACACCTCAGCCATGGACGCCTCCGGTGCAAGCCGCGCCGGTGGCCGTCGAGCGAAAGAAGTCCGGCATGCTGATTCCGCTGGTCGTTCTGGTCGTGCTGGCGGCGGCCGGATTTGGCGGTTGGTATTACCTGCAACATCGTCCGGGACTGCACCAATTGCCCAACTCGGCTCCAGGAGCGCAAGCGCCGCATCGCGATCCGCTGCCGCCGCAGATCATCAATCCCAAGGACGTGCAGCCTCCGGCACAGACGGCGCCTCGAAAGGAGCCCCAATGAAGATCACGCGGGTCCTGATTTTTGCGGCTGCCGTTTCCGCCCTGGCACAGGCACCGCCGCAGGACGCCATGATCGGCGCGAGCCTGCAGGTCTTCGGCGCGACGGTGGAGGGCGACAAGATTAATCCGGTGTCGCTGGTCGGCGGCATTATCGCCGACGCGCATCACGTCATCACCGTGATGGGCTGCTGCAATCAGACCAAGGACGGCAAGCAGAAAGTGCCGGTGGTGAAGCAGGGCGAGGATTTTTCAGCCGGCAAACTGGTGTGGACCGGGCCGGGCGATCTCGCGATCGTCGAAACGCAGAAGGAACTGAAGGGTCCGCCGCTGCAACTGATTTCGGCCAAGATGTTTCAGAAAGGACAGCCGGCGTTTTCCGTGCAGATCCCGCAAAAGGGCGCGCCGGCCGTGGCGCAGAGCACGGCGGACGATTTGAGTCAGCCCGAGAAGGTCCCGGTTCCGGTGATCCGTGTGAAGGCGACCTCGGATTCGGTAGACGCAGGCTCGGCGTTGTTCGATGCGTGCGGGAACGTGATGGGCGTCAATATTTTCGTCGATAGCGGCGCGCAGTTCGCTTTCATCATCGATCCCGTGAGCGCCGGTTTGCAGAAGGTCGGGATTCAGGCGAGGGTGGCTGATGCGCCGTGCGGATCGAATTCGTCGGGAAATGGCGGGGGCGGAGGCGACGGAGGCGGCAAGGAGAAGCCACAGGAAAAGCCGCAGGAAAAGCCGGGCGACAAAGGGAAGGAAAAGCCGAAGGAAGACGAGCCGTCAAGCTGGCGAATGCCGGAGGGCGGCGAATGGGTGGGCGTGGCGATCGTGGTCGGGCTGCTCGGCCTGGCTTTGCGACGCGGGACTCGTGGTCCGGCGAAGATCGCGGCGGACGTGCCGGCTGCGCCTCCGTTTGTGCCCGCCGCGGCTCCTGCTCCGGCCCCAGCTCCGTTCATCGTGCCGAAGCCCACCAAGCCTGCGCTACGTGGACTCGCGGGACAATACAACGGCGTGGCGATCCCGATGGAAGGCGCCACTGTGCTGGGGCGCGATCCGCATGGGGCGAACCTGGTGTTCACATCGGAGGCGGATAGCGTGTCGAAGCGGCACTGCTCGATCCGCTTCGACGCGGGCCGGTCGGTGTTCGTGCTGGAGGATCTGGGGTCCACCAACGGGACGTTCCTGGCGAATGGGGAACGGCTGACGCCGGGGCAGCCTCGCGAGCTGCGGGCCGGGGAACGGTTCTACATTGGCGATCAGCGCAATCAGTTCGAGCTGACGCTGGAATAATTTCACGCCGCGCGGGCTTATCTGGCTCCGCCGCGTCCGCCGCCGTTGGTCGCGGCTGCCGGCGCGGGCGGCAGGAATTTCGGATCCAGGATCTTCGCGATCTGGTCCTTCGCTCCTTCTAGGTGCGCGCGCGTGTCGTGATCGGTCGCCTTCGCGATGGCCGCGTTGATCGACGCCGTCAGCGTGTGCAGTTCGGCGCGATAGAACGGCTTTTCGTCATCGCTCACCGGCAGCGGTCCGCGTCCGCCGCGGCCTCCATTGCCGCCGCCGAACGCCGGTGCCGTGCTGCGCGACCCGTTGAGCTTCGTGTTGATCAGATCCAGATACGCGTTTTGCAGATTGCGGCGATACGCATCGATCTTCACCGTGGGCGATTCCAGTTCCTTCCAGACTCCCTTGCGGACCGTCGACAGCAGATCGGCGGCGGTGTACGCAGCGGACCCATCAATGGCCTGCTGCTCGATCAGGCGCGCGAAGCGCTGGTCGTTGAGCAGCGTATTCAATACGGAGCGCTGCGCGTTGGCGATGCGCGTCAGGACGCCGGTGGGCTCAATGCGACGCAGAATTTCAGGATCGACCATCCACAGCGGGGTCTGAAACGCGTTGTCGATCAGGAATTTCACGGCCTCTTCCTGCTTCACCTTGGGGATCAGCGTGAACACGCGGCCTTCCTGTCCGACCACTTTTTCCTGGCTGTTGAATCCGCCGACGACACCCGCGACGTGATTCATTTCGAGCTGCCACTGGCCGAGCATGCGTCCGTACAGTTCGCCGAGATCCTCGTAGGTTTCGCCTTCTTTCCACGCCGTCGCGGGCATCAGTAGCTTGGCGACGCGCTGGAGATTCTTCATCCCCATGGCAGTCGACTTCACCGGATCCGCATCGCCCACCGCTTCGGTCTCTTCGCCAGGATCGGAGCCTTGCGAATTCGCGGTCGAGAAGCGCAGCCAGGGAGTGGAGTCCTGCTCGCGCGCCCATTTATCGAGCGTCGGCTTTTCATCCTTCGGCGTTTCCGCGCCGGCGATCGGCGAATAGCCCCACTTTGTCGCCCAGATATCGTAGGGACCAATGCGCGGGATCAGATCCTCCACCGCGATCTTATCCTCGGGTTGCGCGACGTAGTTGAAGCGCGAATAATCCATGATCGACGCCGTGTGGCCCATTTTGTGCACCCATTCGCGATCGCGAACTTTTTCCGCCGGGTACATCGAACTGGATTTCATGTTGTGCTGGAAGCCGAGCGTGTGGCCGACTTCGTGGCACACCACGTATTCCAGAAGGCGGCCCATCAGATCGTCGGGCAGCGGAAGCTTCTGCGCGCGCGGATCGAGCGGGCCGACCTGCACGAAATACCAGTCGCGCGCCAGGTTCATGACGTTGTTGTAGAACTGAATATCGGCGTTCAGAATTTCGCCCGTGCGCGGATCGGAGATGTGCGGACCGCTCGCGTTTTCCACCGTCGACGGCAGCCAGCGGATCACCGAATGGCGCACGTCTTCGGGACTCCATTCAGGATCTTCTTTCGCGGTCGGCGCGTCCTTGGCCAGAATCGCGTTCTTGAAGCCGGCGGCGGCGAAGGCTTCGTTCCAATCCTCGACGCCCTTTTTCAACCACGGCGCCCACTTTTTCGGAGTCGCGGAATCGATGTAGTAGACGATCGGCTTCACGGGCTCAGAAACCGCGGCGCTGGGGTCCTTCTTCTCCAGCCGCCAGCGCGCGACGTAGCGAACCGTGCGCGACCTGTATTCGTCGGCGGTGAAATCCATCTGCGCGGTCGTGAAATATCCCACCCGGTCATCAAAGAGCCGCGGCATCATCGGCTTTTCCGGCAGCCGGACCATGCTGTGATGCAGCACGACCGTCGCGCTGGTCCCGCGCATCGGCGTGACGCCGAGCCCGCCGCGTCCGCCCGCGTTCGCCGCCGCGTTTCCGGTGCGCGTGTAGGTGGCGGTCGCCTCGGCTTCGACGTTATCGGGAAAAGTCGAGATGTGATCGATGAAAGATCGCGACGCGTCGAACGCGGTGGCCCCCAGTTGCTGGCGCGCGCTGATTTCAGCAACATCGGTATTGAACAGGCGGCCGATGTCTATCACCGGATCGCCATCGTGATACGCCGCGACGTTGAAGGCCATGATGATCGTATCGTTGTTGGCGTTTCGGACGGCCTCGGCGATCGGCGTGTCGGCCTTCGCAGTCACGCTGAAGTTGATATCGCGAAGATAGACGCGGTTGTTGTGCAGCTCCCAGGCGACCACGCGATTCGCCACCTGGCCTCCGCCATAACCCACGCCGACCGTCGTTTTCGCGATCTGTGTGTTCCACAGCAGTTGAGCGCCCAACTCGCGCTTGGGAATTTCGTAGTAGAAGCGCTCGCCCACCTGGTGGACGATGAACAGGCCTTTCTTGGTTTTCGCGTCTTTATTGATGACGCGCTCGAACGGCTGCGGATTGGGCGTGCCGAGCGCCGCGCCCCCTGCTCCTCCGCGTCCTCCGCCCGCGCCGGCTTGAGGAGGTTCATCTTGAGCGAGCACGAGAGCGGCGGCAGCAGCGAGAAGAAGCAGAGTACGATTCATGCGAAGTATCGTATCAAAAACCGTTTCGCATTCGCGTTTATTCGTGCTTTTTCGCTGCAAATTGGAAGCTGGCCGCCACCAGCAGCACGCCTGCGACGACGTACAATCCCGCCGTCATCGCGATCGCCGCACCCAGTCCCGTCCTGGTCGCGACGATCCCGACGATCAAGGGAGCCGCACCCCCGCCGATCCAGCCGGTCATGTTCATCAGGCCCGCCGCCGTGCCGCGCGCCTCTTCGGGGACGGCGTCGAAGATCGCCGCGAAGATGTTCGCGTCATACAGGCCTTTGAAAAATCCCCACGCCGCGAGCGCGGCAATCAGGACCGGAATCGATCGCGTGAGTCCTGTAAGCACGACGAACGACGTCCCGCCGAACACCCCGATCGCCTGGACGATCGCGCGGCCCGCCGGTGTGCGCCGGTGCAAAACGTCAGCGAGCCAGCCGCCGATCGGAGACCCAGCCATGCTCGCCAGTTGCGTGAAGATCGTGGCGGTAAGGCCCGACGCGGCCAGGCTCAGGTGAAATTCGTCGTAGAGGAATTTCGGCATCCAGGAAAGCAACACCACCGCGACAAAATTCGCACACAGGAACGCGAGCATCAGCAGGATCGCCGCAGGCTTCAATGTGCGCAGAAACGTCGCGACCGGCACGCGAGCAGTCGCCGTCGCGCGAGGAGGCTCCACCAGCAGGCGGCTCAGCACCAATCCCAGGACGACTCCGGCCGCGCCGAAAATCACGAACGGAGCGCGCCATCCGTAGTGCTGCGCGATCCACCCGGCTACCGAGGCGCCGCCGATGGTCCCGATGTACACGCTGGTCTGATGCAGCCCGAGCGCGCGCGATCTGGTCGAACCGCCGTGATACGCGCTGACCATCGAAACACCGGCGGGGAAATAGAACGATTCGCCCAATCCTTCCGCCGCGCGGAAGAAAAGCAGCGCGCCGAAGCCTCGCGATGCCGCGGTCGCCATGCAGATCGCGCTCCACAGGTGGAGTCCGCCGAGAATCGCGGATTTTCTTCGCACCCGATCCACGATGGTTCCCGCGATCGGCGAAAAAATTCCATAGACCCAGGCGAACGAGGAGCCGAGCAGTCCGAGTTGTACGGTGCTGAGACGCAGTTCGCGCTCGAGCAGGGGGAAGACGGAAAAGATCGCCTGGCGGTCCGCGTAATTGAAAAACGCGATCCACCACAGCATCGCGACCACGGACCACTTGTAGCGGGCGGTCATCAATACAGCGGCCGGCCGGGAGCGGCCGTCGATTTTCCGATCGGCTCCAGATATTTTTGCGCGCCCGCCGCCAGGAATCCGATTTCGGAAGGAGCCTGAAACAGCGAAAATCCCTGCTCTCGAAATCTCGCGATCTGCTCGGGACCTCCCGCGGGCCGCCCGATCGGCTTGCCGTGCTTCTTCGCGGCCGCGACGACTTTCGCGATTGCTGCGTCGAGTGTCGGATCGTTCTGCCTTCCTCGCAACCCCAGCGAAAACGACAGATCGCTGGTGCCGATAAAAAGCGCGTCGAGACCCGGAGTCGCGGCGATCTCGTCGATGCGGTCCACCGCGCGCGCTTCTTCGACGATCGCGATGACCGTCACGTTTTCATCGGCGCAGTCGTGATAATTCTCGGGCTCCGTCCACGTGAACCGCGCGAGGCCGGGCCCCGATCCGCGGCGTCCGTGCGGAGGATAACGGCATGCCGCGACCGCCTGCGCTGCGAGTTCGGGCGTCGAGGTAAACGGAAACATCACACCGCAGACGCCCGCGTCGAGAACGCGTTTCGCGGTCCACAATTCATTCACCGGAACGCGCGCGAACGGCAGCGCAGGCAGGCCTCGCGTGGCGAGCACCATGTTGCGGAGAGTTTCGAGCGTGATCGGGGAATGCTCCATTTCGATCCATAGAAAATCGAACCCTAGACGAGCCGCGTGCGCGGCGATGTCGGGGCTCGCCACAGTGATCGTGCAGGCGATCACCGGCTCGCCGGATTTCAGTTTCTGCTTTACTGCGTTTTCTTGATGAGCCATATTTCGGATACCTGGCAGCCTCGTCCGTTTCCGCCGAGCCCCTGTTCGCGCGTCCATTCGAGGTTCAGTTCGCCGCCCGCTGTCGCATCGCGCGGAATGTCGAATTCGATGGGCTTCACGGGATTCGGCTTCTGCATCAGCGGATGAATTTCGATCGAGCTGTTGGCGACGAGCTTGATTTTGACATTCGGACTATCGCCGGCGTAGATGAGGCGGATCTTGTATTCGGCGTTGCGGTCGAGTTTGTCGTAATGCATCCTGAGCGGTGTTTCGCCGAGCGATCCGGCGCTGGTCCAGGACGATTTTCGCAGTGCGGGTCGATAGGAGAACTCGACGATCGGCGATTCGAGAAAAGCGGGATCTTCGGCGTAGGGCTTTCCTTTGACGAGATGCGGCTGGCGCGTGGTGTCGCCGAGGTCGTCGTAGAAGCCGCCGGGTCCGGGATCTTCCCATGCGAAAATCCGGTCGAGTTCGGCGACGCGGTCCCGCTCGCTCGGCAGTTGTTGAACCTCCGCAAATTTCTGTTCCAGCCACACGCGGCTGTTTAACGGAATGTCGATCGTATCGAGGGTTGCTCCGCGATCCGTCGAAATTGCCCTGTATCGCGGCACGCTGAGCTGCATACGAATGCTCTGAAACAGGGCTTCGGCGAGTTCGAAGACGCGGGCGCGCACCTCGGTCGCGGTCGGGTCCAGCGGACGGATGAGCATTTCGTGAGCACGCTGCATCGCCAGTTGCGAGCCGATCTCGCGCGCGGCGCGAAGTGCCAGGACCGCGTTGAATTCCGCGCGGGATTCGTGTTCCAGGCGGAGATGAATGTATTCGTCGTAATAGGCGCGATAGAGCGCCTGCTGGAATCTCCAGTTCAGCAGCGTCGCCGGAACCTTCGCCCCCGTTTGCTCCAACCCGCGGAACGTCACGAAGGTGCGCGAAACGGTAGTGTTGCCGAACAGAGGACCGCGCCAGTCCTGCTCAAGCCCGAGCAGTCCTTCGCCGAATTCGGCGCCGAAGCGCGAGCCGATAAAATACTGGCCGTATTCACGCAGGATGTCGTGGACATCCGCGTCCGGATTCCAGCCGAGCGCGCTCCAGATCATTTTGTTGACGTCGTCGTTGCAGCCTTCCGAATACGTGATGAATCCGTTCGTAAAGGGAGCGGTCGCGCGAAAAATCGCGGCTTCATCCACCGGGCGGGGATTGATCACCTCGCGACCTTCGGTGATCGCGTAGGCGACGTCCCAATCGAGGACCGGATATTGCGACTGGCGCGAGTGCGTGATGTCGGGGTAGTGGCGGATCGGATATTTCGCAGGGATTGCCGCGCGCAGATCGGCGAGGCTCCCGCGGGTCTGCGGGCCGTAGACAATTCCCGAGAGCCATTGAGGCTCCGTTTTCATGAGGCCGAGAAACTCGTCCATCCATTCGCGATTGAAACTCTGCGGCGACATCCACATCTGCGCCTTGGGATGATAGCGGTGCAGATTCTCCGTCTGCTTTTCGAGCAGCGACATCAACACCTTGGGCTGCGTGTGCCCCGGATCGCCGCCCGGCACGAACACCGCGTCGACGCGCGGGAGTTGGCGAAACACGTCGGCCCATTCTTTCAGCGCGGACTCGACTGTCTTCGGATCCGAATAGTCCTTATCCATGGCCGGATACCAGATCCACACGTCGAGCCCGTATTCATTGGCGAGGCGCGACATTTCGATCATCATCTGCATGGGCGGCAGCGGAAAATGCGGAGAATCGGCGGCGTCATCGGAGCGCGGCGGAATCAACTCGATCGCGTTGGCGCCGAAGACGACCAGGTCGCGAATGTACTGCTCCCATTGCGCGACGTCCCAGCCGTCGTAGGAATTGGTCTTCGGCCGATACCCGAGCTGATGGCCTCGCAGCGGATACTTCGGTGCGGTCGCGACCTTCAGATCGTCGGGCGCATCGACCGCGTCGCGATCCATGTGCAGATGCCGCAGCAGCCAGCCCGCGCCGAACAGCGTGCCGCGCGCGTCGTTGCCGGTGATCACGATGCGATTGCCGGCGGTCTCGACACGAAATCCGTCGGCGACGCCCGATGCATGCCCCAGCACGATCGCCGGACCCGAAGCGTGCTCGACAATCGGCAAGCGAATCCGAGTCCTTTTCGCGATCTCGTCGGAAAGCATCGTGGCGGCTTTGCGTTCCGGACCCGCGAGCGTCGACGGCGCGACGATGGCCGCGTTTTTTAAATCCAGCGCCGCGAGAGGCAGACACAGCAGCAGAGCGATCGTAGCTCGCATTGGTTCATTATGCGTCACCCGTAACCCCGGTCTTACAAGGGCGGGGTTCGAAAACCTCCTCCTCTAAATTTGATATGTTCAGAAACGCCTGAGGGCGTCATGAATATCACCCTGAACATCAACGGCAAAACCTACTCACACGACGTCGAGCCCAGACTGCTCCTCGTCCATTATTTGCGTGAGGTCGTCGGCCTCACCGGTCCCCACGTCGGATGCGAGACTTCGCTGTGCGGCGCATGCACCATCGAGCTGAACGGCAAGGCCGTCAAAAGCTGCACGATGTTCGCCGTCCAGGCCAACGGAGCCGACATCCTGACCATCGAAGGCCTGGCCGAAAACGGCAAGCTTCACAAGATGCAGGAAGCGTTCTGGAACGAGCACGGATTGCAGTGCGGCTTCTGCACGCCCGGCATGATCATCGCGTCGAAACAGATCCTGGACCGCAATCCCAATCCCACCGATGAAGAAATCCGGCACGGCCTTGAAGGCAATGTCTGCCGCTGCACCGGCTATCAGCACATCGTCAACGCGGTGAAGGCAGCGGCGAAAGCGACGGGAGCATAAGCCATGGCGACGACAACCACCAAAACTGAAACCCTCGTCGGCAAGCGCATCCGCCGCCGCGAGGATCCGCGCCTGATCACCGGCACTGCGACCTACGTCGAGGACATCAAGATGCCCGGCATGCATTACGCCGCGATCGTCCGCAGCCCGCATGCCGCCGCGAAAATCCGTTCGATCGACACGTCGAAAGCCGCCGCGCATCCCGGCGTCGCCGCCGTCTTCGTCGGAAAGGACGTCGCGGGCGTGGGACCCGTGCCCTGCGGCGCTTCGCTGCCCGGCCTGCGCGTTCCGCATCACTCGATTCTCGCGACCGACCGCGTTTATTTCGTCGGTCATCCCGTGGCCGTCGTCGTTGCGACCGACCGCTACATCGCCGCCGACGCCGCCGATCTGGTTGAAATCGATTGGGACGTGACGCAAGCTGTCGCCGATCCGGAAAAAGCGCTCGCCTCCGGCGCACCCGCCGTGCATCCCGAATGGCCCGACAATAAGGCGTTCGATTTTCATCAGGAACACGGCGAGATCGACAAAGCCTTCGCCGAGGCTGACGTCGTCGTCAAGCAGCGCATCACCAGTCAGCGCCTGATCCCCACCGCGATGGAAACGCGCGGCGTCGTGGCCGAATGGCGCGCGGCGGATCGCGCTCTGACCCTCTACACCTCGACGCAGATTCCACATTTGGTCCGCACTCTGGTCGCGATGATGCTCGGCCTGGAGGAAAATCGCCTGCGCGTCGTCGCTCCCGAAGTCGGCGGAGGATTCGGCAGCAAGCTGAACGTCTACGCCGAAGAAGCGCTCATGGGTTTCGTGTCGATGAAGATCGGCAAGCCCGTGAAGTGGATCGAATCGCGTCGCGAAAATTTCCTGACGACGATCCATGGCCGCGGCCACGTCGATTATTACGAGATCGCCGCGAAGAAAGACGGGACGATCCTCGGCATCAAGCTGAAAATTATTCAAGACCTGGGCGCGTACCACCAGCTTCTGACGCCCGCGATTCCGACCCTCAGCGTCCTCATGATGCCCGGTCTTTATCGCACGCAGAATATCCGCGCCGATATCGTCGGCGTGTTCACCAATTGCGTCCCCACCGACGCGTATCGCGGCGCGGGACGTCCGGAGGCGACCCACGGAATCGAGCGCATGGTCGACATGCTTGCCGCCGAATTGAAAATGGATCCGGCGGAAATTCGTCTGAAGAACTTCGTCCACAAGGACGAATTCCCGTTCCCCACCGCTACCGGACTCACGTACGATTCAGGCGACTACGCGGCTCCGCTCAAGAAAGCCATGGACCTCGCCGGATACGACAAACTTCGCGCCGAACAGGCCGAAGCGCGTAAGCAGGGCAAGTTGATGGGCATCGGCATTTCGACCTACGGCGAAATTTGCGCGCTGGGTCCGTCGCCCGCCACGCCCGCCGGCGGCTGGGAAAGCGCCACGGTGAAAATCGAGCCGACCGGAAAAGTCACCGTCATGACCGGTGCGTCGCCGCACGGCCAGGGCGAAGAGACGACCTTCGCGCAGGTCGCCGCCGATGAACTCGGTGTCGACATCGACGACATTCTGGTGCTGCACGGCGACACGTCGATCGTGCAATACGGCATCGGCACCTTCGGAAGCCGCGGCACCGCGGTCGGCGGCACCGCGATGTATTTCGCGCTGCAGGAACTGAAAGCCAAGTTGAAAAAATTTGGCGCGATGATGCTCAACTCCGACGATGTTACTCTCGCCAATGGTCAATGCGTCTGCAATAAGACCGGCGCGGCGAAGTCGATCGCCGAAATGGCTGCCGCCTCCTATCGAGCCATGGCGCTGCCTCCCAACACGCAGCCCGGCATGGTGTCGACCTATTTCTGGGAGCCGCCGAACTTCACCTTCCCCTTCGGCGCGCACCTTGTCGTCACCGATATCGACAAAGATACCGGCGCGATCTCCATCCGCCGCTACATCGCCGTCGACGATTGCGGCAATCTCCTCAACCCGCTGATCGTCGATGGACAGGTTCACGGCGGCGTCGCCCAGGGCCTGGGTCAGGCGCTGTGGGAGCAAGCCGTGTACGACGACAACGGCCAGCTTGTCACCGGCGAGCTGACGGACTACGTGGTGCCGCGCGCGCACATGATGCCGTGGATCGAATCGAGCCACACCATCACGCCGACGCCGGTCAATCCGCTCGGCGTCAAAGGCGTCGGCGAGGCCGGCACCATCGGTTGCTCGCCCGCGGTGGTCAATTCGGTGGTCGATGCGCTTTCGCCGCTCGGCGTCAAGCATATCGACATGCCCATGACACCCGAAAAAATCTGGAATCTCGTCAAAGGAGCGCACTAAATGATTCCGCAGAATTTCGAATACGCCGCGGCGCAGACGCTGGACGACGCAATTAAACAGATCGCCGGCGGAGCCAAACCACTGGCCGGCGGCATGAGCCTGATCCCGATGATGAAGCTGCGCCTCGCCACGCCGGAGCGCCTCATCGACATCGGCCGCCTGAAGGAACTGAACTATATCCGCGAGTCCGGCGGCGCGCTGCACATCGGCGCGGCCGCGACGCACCACGAGGTGGAATCCTCCGGGCTCGTGCGCGGGAAATGCCCGCTGCTTTCTGAAACCGCGTCGCACATCGGCGACGTGCAGGTGCGCAATATGGGCACCATCGGCGGCAGCATCGCGCACGCCGATCCGTCAGCCGATTATCCCGCCGCGCTGCAGGCGCTCGAAGCGAAGTTCGTCCTGAAAAGTTCTTCCGGCGAACGCACCGTCTCCGCCGCCGATTTCTTCGTCGACACTTTCGCCACCGCGCTCGAGCCGGGCGAAATGATCCGCGAAGTGATCGTCCCGCTGGAAGCGCAGGGCACCGGCGTGAGCTATCAGAAGATGTACCAGCCCGCCAGCGGATTCGCCATCGTCGGCATCGCGCTTCGTATCGCGCGGTCCGGCGGAAAAATTTCGATGGCGCGCATCGGCGTCACCGGACTTTCCGGAAAATCCTATCGAGCCATCGACGCCGAAAAGGCGCTCGAGGGAAAGGCCGGCTCCGCCACTGAAATTCAGAACGCCGCGGCGCTGGTCCCGCAGAATGTCGACATCAATTCCGACCTGCACGCCTCCGCCGATTATCGCCGCCACCTGGCGGTGGTCTATGCGGCGCGCGCCATCGCGGCGGCCCTTTCGAGGTCGGCTTGAAGATTTCGGGCACGCACCGGCTGCCGTTTCCGCCCGAAGAATCTTACGCGAAGCTGCAGGACCCGGAGTTGCTCGCACAGACGATTCCGGGATGCGAGTCGCTCGAAAAAATCGGCGAAGACGAATACAAGATGAAGATGAAGATGGCGCTCGCCGCCGTGTCGGGCGCCTTCGAAGGGAAGATCCGTATCGCCGATAAGAATCCTCCCGAAAGTTTTCGCCTGATCGTCGAGGGCGCGGGGAAAATCGGATTCGTCAGAGGTGAAGGCCTGCTGAAGTTTTCCGCCGCCGGCGACGCGACCGAGGTGACCTACGACGGCGATGTGCAAGTCGGCGGCACCATCGCAGCGGTCGGCCAGCGGCTGATCGACGCGACGTCGAAAACGATGATCCGCAAGTTCTTCGAGAAGATCGCCGGCTGATTACGCGCGCGGTTTTCGCGCGGCGAACAAGCCGAACGCCATGGCGCCTTGCGCGTAAGCCTGCTCCATCAGCGGAAAGGACTGCACAAATCGCCGCGTCGGCTGGTCCATGAAGCGCACCGCGAGCTTCACCATCGGATTCCTCCCGATCCGCGAGCAATGCGTCCACGTCGGCGCGACCTGCCGTGTGATGTCGTCCGCCGTGGTCACCTCCAGTCCCGCGGCGCTCATCCATTCGCGATAATCGCTGAGCGAATCGAGGCTCGCACTGAGCATCGCCGTGCCGATCGCCTCAACCAGGCCGCGATCCTCTTCGCGGACCGCTCCGTCGCGCCGCAACCACGCGCAGCAGGCCAGCACGCCGCCGGGCTTCAGCGCGGATGCGCAGCGCGCGAAGAACCCGGGTTTATCGTGAAAATGCTCGCTGCTTTCCATGATCCACACGACGTCGAAGCTGGAGGACTCAGGCCTCCACAGGTCGGCATCCTCCACACGAAAGGACACGCGCCCGCCCAGGCCTCTGGACTTCGCCTTCGCCGCTGCCATGCGCGCCTGCACGGGACTGATCGTCATGCCCGCGCCTTCGCACTCGAACTGCTCCGCCAGCCACAGCAGCGATCCGCCCAGTCCGCAACCGATGTCGAGCACCCGCGCCCCTCGCGGGATGGCGGCTTTCTCCGCCAGTCGCTCCATCAGTTGAACCTGCGCCCGGGAAGCGGACTCTGTGCCGTTCCAGTAGCCGTGATGAAGATGGTCGCCCCAGAACGCCCGGTAAAACAGAGAAAGGCGATCGTAATGTTTGCGGATCGATTCGATACGGACGGAAAAGCGGGGTGTTTCGGGCAACAGCCTCTTGGACGTGCGTTGCTTTCGCTCCGTTCCCGAGGATTCCAGGGAACATCGCGCGCCGCGCGCTCGGCTGAACCTCTGCGCGCTCGAAACCCTTCCCGTCCACCGGACTCCTCATGCATGGGTGGCTGTGGATTGGC
>JAIQFJ010000090.1 GCA_020073325.1 Terriglobia bacterium
ACACACTCGTGGAGATTTGTTCGGCCTCGCGCAACATCGCGGCCGCCATCTCGGGACTCTCCGCGGCCGCCGCGGAATCGACCAGAGTCAGCGCCAGCAGATTCGCCTCGCGCAGATCGTTCTGATCGTGCGACGCGATGCTGCGCTGCGCTGAGAGCGCTTCGGACACGATCTTGCGCGCTTCGGCGTTGCGTCCGGCGGCTATCAACGCTTCGGACAAGCGCCGCAATGCGCGGGCGCGGCGCGACGTCACCAGGAAACTGTTCTTCCCCGCCGCGATCAGCTCGTCGAAGATGCGCGCAGACTCCTTCGCGGATTCAACCGCCGCCTTCGCGTCGATATCCTTCAGCGGAAACGAGAGCCGGAACAGCGCGATCGCGAGGCTGAGGCGAGCCGATGCATTGTTCGGATCCGTCTCCACCATGCGCCGCGCGTTGTCCAGATAGATGCGCGAATATTTCAGGCATTCCGCGGGATCCCCCAGGTTCGGCGTGTCGTCGTCGTAATAAACGGTCGAGCGGAATTGCGCGAGCACGGCGGCGGCGCGCTTGAATCGCGGGTTCGAGGGCTCGCGCAGCGCCATTTCCGCGAGTAGTTTTTCATCGTCGTCGAAAGCGGCCAAAGCTTCCTTCAAATGGCCCACCGTGTTCGACGAAGTTCCGACGCGGGCTCTGGCGTGCTCCGCCATTTCGAGCGAATCGCGATCCGGCCAGCGCGTCAATACCTGATCCGCGAGGGCGTCGCATTTGGAAAAATTCTCAAACGCTCGCGAATTGTGAAAGCGCTCTTCATCGATATCGCCCAGCAGGCACCACGAAGCGGCCAGCGTGCGTTGCGCGCGGCCATCGTCAGGATGCGCTTGCGTGACTTGCTCGAGAATGTCGCGGGCGTTCTCCGCCGTGCGCCGGGCTTCGTCGTAGGCGCCCTGGTAGCGCAGCAGGTTTCCGAAATCGGTGTAGAAAGGGCCCAGCGTCAGGCGATACGCCGGGTCGCGCCGGGCCGCCGCTTCGTGAATTTCCGCCGCCCTGCGATAGCTGGCCACGGCATCGCGCGTGCGGCCCAGGCTCGGGCGCGCGGGATAGCCCTGCGCGTCGCCCACCTTTTGATACGCGGCCGCCAATTCTTTCTGAAGCCCCGGATCGCCCCCTGCATTTTTCGAGAGACTGTCGAGGTACAGCAGCGCGGTCCGGACCATTTTTTCGCGAACCGCTGTGGAGCCGTCCAGGCGCGCGACATCGTCGTGAAGGTCGAACAGGAAGGTGTGGGCCAGCGAGCGCACCTCCTCAAATCGCTGTTGCGCGCGATGCGCCTGATAAAGCGACGAGGCGATTCCTCCCCCAAGCGCCACCGCCAGCGCGGCTCCCGCGGCGACACCCAGCCAATGGCGGCGAACATATTTCCGCGCTCGATAAGCGAACGTGTCCGGACGCGCCAGCACCGGCAGACCATCGAGGTATCGGCGCAGATCCTCGGCCAGGCGGCCCGCCGAATCGTAGCGCCGCGCGGGATCCTTGCTGGTCGCCTTGAGAACGATGTTGTCGAGGTCGCCGCGCAGATGCCGATCGCCCAGCGCACTGGGAGCCTTGATGCCTGTCTCGCAAACCTCGCGCGCGATTTCGACGGGATCGTAGTTCTTCAACTCGTGCGGGCGCGAGCCGGTGAGCAACTCATAGAGAATCGCGCCGAGCGCATAGACATCCGTTGCCGTCGAGATCGGCTCTCCGCGAACCTGTTCGGGACTCGCGTAATCCGGCGTCATCAGCAGCATGCCGGTCGCGGTCTCCAACGCGCGATCGGCGCCCGCATCCAACAATTTCGCGATCCCGAAATCAAGCAGCTTGGGAATGCCATCGGCGGTGACCAGAATATTTCCCGGCTTCAGATCGCGATGGACCACCAGCTTCTGATGCGCATACTGAACGGCGTCGCACACCTGGCAGAACAGCTCGATTCGAGCCGCCAGATCGAGCGTTCGGTCGCGGCAGTAGGTCGCGATGTTTTCTCCGGCGATGTATTCCATCACCAGATAAGGCGTGCCCTCGCCGGTGGTTCCGCCGTCGAGAAGGCGCGCGATGTTGGGGTGTTCGAGCGCGGCCAGGATCTGCCGTTCCTGCCGGAAGCGCAGCAGCGCGAACGTGGTGGACGCTTCGAACTTCAGCGTCTTGATGGCGACTTCCTTATGAAACTGATCGTCGTCGCGAACGGCCAGAAAAACGGCGCCCATTCCGCCCTTGCCCAGAATGCGGATGATGCGATAAGACCCGATGCGGCGTCCCGCCCAGTTCTGCGCGGCCTCGTTGCCCATCATCGCGGCAGCCTCGCCGATCAGATTGCCGAGCGTGGTCACGGTTCCGGCTCCCGCCAGCATCGCGAGCAGATCGTCGCGAAGTTTCTCGTCGCCCTCGCAGTTCTGTTCGACGAACGAACTGCGTTGTTCGGGCGGCAAGGCGAGCGCAGCGTCTACCAGCGCTTCAATGCGTTGCCAGCGATCGGTGGGCATCGGTCGGGGTCCAGATGAATATAGCATTTTGCCCCTGCTATTCTGGGGACTCGAATGGAGGGTACGGAGGACATCACGGCGGTCCTGTTGAATTGGAAAGAGGACCCCAAGGCCGCGATGGACAAGATGGTCCCGGTGCTGCACACGGAGCTGGTGAAAATCGCCTCCGCCCTGATGCGCAGCGAGCGTCCGAATCACACGATCGAGCCTGCGCTACTGGTGAACGAAGTGTACCTTCACCTGGTGCGGCAGGACGCGGTGGATTGGAAGGATCGCGCGCACTTTTTCGGAATCGCCTCACGCCTGATGCGCCAGATCCTGATCGATTATGCGCGGCGCAGAGCGTCGCACAAACGCGGCGGCGGCTTGCGCGCGACGGCGGAGGAACTCGCGGGCCAGCCCAGGAATCTGGAAGTGCTGCTGGACCTCGACGACGCGCTCCAGCGCATGCGCGATTGGGACCAGCGCAAGGCGCAGGTGATCGAGTTGCACTATTTCGGCGGCCTGAAGGCGGAAGAAATCACGGAAGCGCTCGATCTGTCGCTGCCCACCGTGCGGCGCGACCTCATCGTCGCCAGAGCATGGCTTCGCGAACAGCTTGCACAGTAATCGGCGTTGAACCGCGACCAAAGGGAGCGGCCGGAGCGCGGCCCAACCGCCGGATATTCCCACACCCCTAATGAAAAGTGATGCTGAAAATCGGATGCAGCTCGATCGCGTTCGGAGCCACACCGGTCTGCCCATGGCTGCTATCGAAAAATCCCACACCCGTGATGGTCGCCTTGGAGCCGATCTTCGTCATGACGGCTTCTTCTTCCTCCACCGGCCCCGCCGCGAAGCGATCCTCGGTGGGAGGCGCCATTTCTTCCGGCGCGAAATCGAGCGCCTTCAGCGAGCGACCCAGTTTCTGATCCATCGCGTCGCGCGCTTCTTTGATTTGCGCGCGCCAGTCGGCGTTCTTGACGAAGGCCGCTTCCGGGTTGGGAATTTCGCCGATCATCGTTTTTCCGCTGTCGCCTTTCAGCACCAGGTGATAATCGCCGTCCTGCTCCAGCTTCGCCTCCGTGATCGTCGCGGTGATCTTCCAGACCGTGGTTTCGCTCGATGGCGCGCGGTGATTTTGATAAAACGAATTTTTTGGAAAAGACGAATGCAGCGCGGGCATATTCGCGGGACGCGGCAGCGCGATCAGTTCCTCCACCGTGGTCGCCACCACGCCCGCGCCGAGCTTTTCGCCTTTCACGGTGTTCTGGCCGACGCTTGCGACATCGAGATCGGTGCCGGTCTTGACGGGCCATCGCTCGACGCCCGGGTGTTCGCCCGGCGCGACCGCCGGAGCCGGCGCAGCGCCGTCCGAGGTGGCCGCGCGCGCTCCTTCCACGGCCGCGGCTTTCACCTTCGCCGTCGACGCGGCGCTGAGTTCAGGAAGCCCATGCAGATCCTGGATGCTTTCCATTTGAAGTTCCTTTCTTACAATTCCGCTACAGTCTTCAACATAATCGCGAAGATTATGGTTCTTTTTTAAACCCGAACCTTCTCCATGGCAAGCCTAAAATCACCTGAGCCGCCAGCCCTTCCATCGGCTACAATCGCACCTTGACCGGCCGCCATACATCTTTAGTGCGTTATCGGATCGCAGCGTTGCTGGCTTTTTTCAGCCTGACGGCATACGTCCTGCGCATGAACATCTCCGTCGCGGCGAAGTTCATGATGCCCGACCTCGGGATCACCGAGATCCAGATGGGCCAGGTCTTTAGCGCATTCATGCTCGGCTATGCGATTTTTCAGGTTCCCTGGGGCCTGCTCGGCGACCGCTCCGGTCCGCGCCGCGTCCTGGCGACTGCCACCCTGCTGTGGATTGTCACCACCGCCTTGACCGGATTTGCGCCAGGACGCCTGGTTCCCGCGGGAATCGCGTCGTTCGTCTGCCTGCTGATTCTGCGATTCCTGCTGGGCGCGGGACAAGCCGCGCTTTACCCGCTGGCGGCGCGCGCGATCGGCAACTGGATGAGCGGCTCGGAACGAGCCTTCTCCTACTCGATCATCATCGCGGCAGCCGCCGCCGGATCCGCGTTCACCGGACCGCTGGTCGCCTGGACCATGGTGTCGCTCGGCTGGCGCGCGGCATTTTATCTCTGCACGATTCTCGCCGCTGCAATCGGCGCAGCGTGGTATACATACGCCACCGATCGCCCGGAGAATCATCCGCGCATCGGCGAGGCGGAGCTGAAATTCATCCAGGCGGGAAAGCCGCCCGCCGCGTCGCGGACCGATACCGCGTCCTGGTGGACGCTGCTCCGCGATCGCAACATCGCCCTCATCTGCGCCAGCTATTTTCTGAGCAGCTATGTCCTGTTCACGTTTATTTTCTGGTTTTATCTCTACCTGGTCGACGAACGAAAATTCAGCGTCCTCAGCGGCGGATTTTTTACGAGCATGCCTTACATTCTGGCCCTCGCGCTGGTTCCCGCGGGCGGTTATCTGAGCGACCGCCTGGGACGCCGCTTCGTCGCCATGGGAGGCTTCGGCGTCGCCGCCGCCGCGCTGTTTTTCGGCACGCGCGCGGAAAATCCCTATTTCGCGATCGCCGCGCTCTCCGTGAGCGTCGCATTTCTCATGTCCACCGAAGGACCATTCTGGTCCTCCACAATCCACATCGCCGGTCCGCACGCCGGAGCCGCCGGAGGAATCATGAACATGGCGGGCAACCTGGGCGGCGTCGCCTCCACCGCGCTGTTTCCGGTTCTGGTGAAACACTTCGGCTGGCCGCTGGCGCTCGGGTCTGGATCGGCCCTGGCGATTGTCGGCGGTCTCCTCTGGCCGATGATTCGCGTGGACCGGGATGATGTAGTAGAGTCCAGTGAAGGAGACGCATCATGAAACGCCGTCAATTCCTGCGCCGTTCCGCCGCCGTGGCCGGCATGGCTCCCTTTGTTGCTGCCGCTGAGGATTCCTCCGGCATCACGTGTGAGACACTGCCGAAGCTGGGACCGAAATCCGTCGTGAAGGATAAGTCTTCGGTGTGCAGCAGCTCGCATACGCTGGTGACGCAGACGATGATCGACGTCCTGCGCGGCGGTGGCAACGCTGTGGACGCCGCGACCGCCGGCGCGTTGATGAGCGCGACCGTCGAGCCGCACATGACCAATCACGGCGGCAGCGTCATCATGCTCTATTGGGACGCGAAAACCTCGAAGGCGTATCAACTTCAAAGCACCGGCACGCTGCCTTCGGGAATGGCTCCGTTCCGGCCGCTTCCCTCAGGACTCGGCGGCTTCTCCTCGCCCCCGGGACACGCGTCGATGGCCGCGTGCATTCCCGGATTCGTTCCCGGGCTCGGCGCCGCGCATGCGCGCTTCGGATCGAAACCGTGGCGCGAGCTGTGTCAGACCGCGATCCACTGGGCCGACGAAGGCCATCCCGTATCGTCTTTCGAATTCGCGCAATTGAGCTTCGACGCGCCCTATACTACGTATTTCCCCAGCGGCCGCGAGCTGTTCACGCCGAATGGATTCCTGCCTCAAGCTGGCGAGCACTTCCGTAATCCGAAGCTCGCCGCGACACTGCGCAATCTGGCCGCGCAGGGCCCCGAATATTTCACCAAGGGCGATTGGGCGAAGCATTTCGTGGCCGAAGCGAATCGCCTCGGCTGGAAGATCACCCTCGACCACATGTCCGCCGTCCCGCCACGCTGGGTGGAGCCGCTGCGCTACAAAGTTCGCGACAACGAAGTCGTTCAATACAACCTGCCCGAACGCACCGGCGTTCTTTCCGCGATGTTCATGGGTGTGATGGAGCAGTTGGGGATCCGCTCCATGGGCCATTACAGCGAATCGCCTGAGTCGCTCTACTACATGGCCCATACATTGCGTCGCGTCGCCTGGGAGATCGGGATGCTGCACGATCCCGAACTGTTCGAGACGCCGGTCGATCTGTATCTCTCGCCGGAAAAACACAAGCTGATCGCCGACACGATTCGCCGCACGCGCCCGAAGATCGATATGACGGAACATGTGCGCCTGGTCGCTGGAATTCCGGGCTTGGCCGCCGCGGCGCCCGCGAGTTCGGGAAGCTGCGAGCTGAGCGTCGTCGATTCGCACGGCAACTGGTGCCAGATGCTGAACACGCTCGCCAGCAGCGGGATTCCCGGCGTCGTGATCGACGGCGTGCCCATGGCGGGAACCGCCGCCGAATCGGGCCTCGACGCGATGTTCTCGGCATTTCTGACCGGCCACGGCCGCCCGACGTTCATCACCGGCAGCACGCTTGTATTGAAGGATGGCAAACCGTGGCTCGGCATGGGGACGCCCGGATCGCCCCATTTGACGGTCCCGCAGGTTCTTACGAACATCCTCGAATTCGGAATGGAGCCCTACGAAGCGTCGGCCGCGCCGCGGTTCTGGCCGCTGCATGAAAACTATTCGCTGGAGCTTGAATCGCGCTATTCGCCGAAGCTCGCCGAGGGGATGGCGAAGCTCGGAATTCTCTTGAAGCCGCTCCAGATGCACGATTTTCATATGGGCTCTTTCCAGATCTCCTGGCGCGATGCGAAAACGGGCCGCCTGAACGCCAGCGCGGATCCTCGCCGCTGCGGAAAGGCGGACGGCGTCTAGTCGGGAACGGACTCTGTAGTCCGCGCGCGATGAATAGCAGCACTCTACTCATGCGCTTCGTCTTTGACAATCACCCGGTCGACTTCCAGCCCGGCGATTCTATCCTCATCGCGCTGCTTCGTGCCGGTCTCCATCCCACTACAGGCGGATGCCTCTGCCTCGCGGGCGATTGTCCGCATTGTCTCGCGACGGTCGATGGAATCTCCTATACACGCACCTGCCGGACCACGGCTCGCGCGGGCATGGTGGTGGAGCGTCATCCGAAAGACGGACTCCCTAAGCTCCCGCCGGCGACGCAAGCCCCGCCGGTCGACGTGCGCCACGTCCATTGCGACGTCGCCGTGATCGGAAACGCCGAGCTTCCCGCCGAAGGCAGGCGGGTCGTGACGCTCGATTCGAAAAGCGGCCAGGACGTGATCGGGATTTACGCCGGCCCTCTCGTCGTCGCGCGAACCGCGGAGGGCATGCTGCACGTGCACCCCAAAGAAATCGTCGTCGCGACCGGTGCGATCGAGTTGCAGCCCGTCGCCCCTGGAAATCATCTCGCCGGGATCTGCACGGCGCGAGCCGCGGAGAAGCTGAAAGCCGCCGGCGTGAATCTCGGCCGTACCGTGACGATCACCGAGGCGCCTCTTCGCTTCGAAGGAACCGGCTCCGTCACCGCCGTCGTCACCCGCGAGGGCCGCGTCGAATGCGACACCGTCATTGTCGATCTCGGACGCACTCCGCGAAACGGATTGGCGCGCATGGCCGCCGGACTCCCCGTGCGTGCCGTCGGCGACGCGGCGCGCGAGCCGCAAATTCCCGCATGCCCGCAGGCCGGAGTCGTGTGCCCCTGCTCCGGCGTGACCGTCGACGATCTCAAATCCGTCTGGGATCGCGGCTTTCACGAACTCGAGCTGGTCAAGCGCGCAACACTCGCCGGAACCGGTCCGTGCCAGGGCGCGGTCTGCGTCCCGCACATCCGCAGCTTTCTCGCCGACCGCGGCGGCAAGCTTCAGCCTTCCTTCGCCGCGCGACCCGTTGCGTTCCAGCCGATCATGCACGAAGCCGCCGCCGGCGCCTATCATCATCCGACGGCCCGCACCGCGCTCGATGCCGAACATCGCCGCGCCGGCGCGCACATGGAACGGTCCGCCGGCTGGTGGCGTCCCTGGACCTACGCCGATCCTCTTCAGGAATATTGGGCCGTTCGCGAAGGTGTGTCGATCTGCGACATCGGCACGCTCGGAAAATTTCTGCTCGACGGCCCGGATGCGGTTGAACTCCTCGATCGCCTCTATCCGACACACGTCGCGACTTTGAAACCCGGCCGCGCGCGCTACACTCTGCTGCTCAATGAGCGCGGCTACGTAATCGACGACGGCATGATCTGCCGCGAAAGCGAAACGCGTTTTTTCCTGACCTTCACCAGCGCCGGATCGACCCACGCCGAGCTATGGATCCGCGACTGGGCCGACGCCTGGAAGCTCGACGTGCGGCTGCTGAATCGCACCGTGGCGCTGGGCGCGATCAACGTCACCGGTCCCCTGGCCACGGCGCTCCTGCGCGACGCAGGTCTCGCTCATCCGCCGCGGTACCTGGAACACAAAATCGCGCGCGTCGGCGACATCGCCTGCCGCATCGCGCGCCTCAGCTTCACCGGCGAGGTTTCCTACGAACTGCACCACAACGCGGGCGATTCGGTGAGCCTGTGGCGCACGCTGCTCGCCCTGGGAGCCAAACCGCACGGCCTCGAAACGCTGCTTCGCCTGCGCCTGGAAAAAGGCCACATCGTCGCGGGACAGGACACCGACTTCGACTCCACGCCGCGCCGCTTGAATCACGAATGGGCCGTGAAGCTCGACAAACCGGATTTCGTCGGCAAGGCCGCTCTGCTGCGGACCAATCAGCTTCCGCTCGACCGCCAACTGGTCGCGCTCGAAACCAAGGGCGAGCCGCCGGGCGAAGGAGCCGTGCTATGGAATGGAAAAGACTACGCCGGATACGTGACTTCCTCCGCGTGGTCGCCCGCACTCGAAAAATCGATCATGCTGGGCTGGCTGCGATTCTTCAACGGATCGCTTCCTGAAGAAGTGATGGTCGCGGGAAAAACCGCGCGGCGCGCCGCAACCCCGCTCTACGATCCGGAGGGCCGCCGTGCGCGTGCCTGAACGATTCCGGTTGATCCACATCGTCGCGAGCCCCGCGGCACTGGACAAAGCGGAATACCTGCGCATCGCGCCCGACGAAGCGCTGGCGTTCGCGGCGCCCGAGTCCATCGACGATCCGTACGCGATCGTCGAACCCGACGACGGCTACGCCGGTCTGTGGCTCGATGCGCAGGAAGCCGAAAAGTTCCTCGCGCGAGCCTGCGAATGGGAACTTCCGCCGCATCGCCCGGCCTTCGCGCAAGGCGCCGTGGCCGGGTTGCCGGCAAAACTCTGGATCGAGCGCGACCGGATGCTGATCCTGGTCCCCGCTCCCTACGCCGCCGACCTTGAGGAGCGCCTGGCGTGAACGAATTCGTCGAACGAAAAATCGCGTTGACATGGCGCGCGCCGAAACGCGCTTATGACGTCGTCATCGTCGGCGGCGGAGGACACGGCCTCGCCACCGCTTACTACCTCGCCACGCGCCACGGCATCACGAACGTCGCCGTGCTCGAGCGGAATTACATCGGCTCCGGCAACTCCGGCCGCAACACGACCATCATTCGCGCCAACTACGGAATCCCCGAAGCCGTGCGGTTCTATCAGCGCAGCGTCGACCTGTACGCGTCGCTTGAAAGCGAAACGGGCCGCGGCATCATGCACCGGCAGAAGGGCCTGCTGTGGCTCGCCCACAGTGAAGCCGGCGTCCGTGCCGAACGCGCGCGCGCCGAAGTGAACGTCGCTTTTGGAACGAAGACCGAGTTCGTCGATCCCGATCAGGTGAAACGCATCTGCCCGCAAATCGACATCACAGGCGGCGGTTTATGGCCGGTGGCTGGAGGCACGTATCATCCCGAAGGCTCCACTGCGCGTCACGACCGCGTCGTATGGGCGTTCGCTGAAGGCGCCATGCGGCAGGGCGTCGATATTCAGCAAGGCATCCGTGTCCACTCGCTGCGCGTCGAAGGCGATCGCGTCACCGGTGTCGAAACGGATCAAGGCCCCATCTCCGCCGGAGTCGTGCTTTCCGCGGCCGGTGGCCACGTCACCACCCTGGTCTCCACCGCCGGAGTTCGCCTGCCGATCCGCACGCATCCTCTGCAGGCCTTCGTCACGAATCACTACGCGCTCGAATTTCCGATCATTGTCGCGTCGGCGACCCTGCTGTTTTACGCTTCGCAGACCGCACGCGGCGAAATGCTGATGGGCGCCGAAATCGATCGCCAGCCGAGCTACTCGTATCGCTCGAGCCACGACTTTCTCCAGCACTGCGCTTTCCGAGCCATGACGCTTCTGCCCTTCCTGCGCAATCTGCGGATCCTGCGTCAGTGGACCGGCGTGTGCGATATGAGTCCGGATTACTCGCCCATCATGGGCAAGACCGGCATCGACGGACTACTGATCACCACGGGCTGGGGGACGTGGGGATTCAAGGCGATCCCCGCGGCCGGCGAGCAACTGGCGCAACTCATCGCCACCGGCGCAACTCCGGAGTTGATCGCGCCGTTTTCTCTCGACCGCTTCGCGCGCGACCGCACCATGGCGGATCGCGGATCGGCGGGGACTCACTAAACATGAGCTTCCACATCGATTGCCCCCATTGCGGCCGGCGTCCTGTCGAGGAATTCTTCTACGGCGAAGTGGCATCGGAGAACGAGTCCATCGCCGGCGCCGACGCGCGCAATCTGGATCGCGTCTTCATGCTCGACAATCCCGAAGGAATCGCGACCGAGCGCTGGTTCCACGCCTACGGCTGCCGCCGCTGGCTCACTCTGCGCCGCGACACGCGAAAATAAAAATTAAAATTTCGACGCCGCTATTGATTCTTGCACTCGTGCTGTATAATCGATCCCAATAGTTGTTAAGTATGGGTGAATAAACGCTCGGGATGCAGCTTGTCCGGGCTTCTTAGCTGTACCGCGTCGAGCGTGAAGTTCCGCTCCTTGCACTACGTGTGCGCGAAGACGGCGGACGTTTGTCGATCCGAAAGCTCGAGTAAACGGGGTGAGGAGAAGTGTGTACTGACGAGCAGAGGATCGACCGCCGATCCTTTCTGATTTCGAGCGCGGCGATCGGCGCCAGCGCTCTTTCCTACGGCCGCATTATCGGAGCGAACGACCGCATCTCGCTCGGCCACATCGGCGTCGGCAAGCGAGGCGCCGAACTGGCCGCCGTCGCCGCCGGACTCCGGCAAAGCCACAACGTCGAAATGACCGCCGTATGCGACCTGTGGAGCGTAAATCGCGACCACGCCGCGAAAGCGGTAGCCGATGCCTACGGCCGCGCGCCCCGCGCGCTCACCTGCGCCGAGGAACTGCTCGCGCTGAAGGACGTCGACGCAGTGATCATTTCGACCGCCGACTTCCAGCACGCGCCGATGCTGAAGCTCGCCGCTGACGCCGGCAAAGACGCATATTGCGAAAAGCCGATGGCCAACGTGCTCGACGAGGCGAAAGCCGCGCGCGACACCGTACGGTCGCGCCGTATCGTCGCGCAGATCGGTACGCAGCATCGCAGCGAGCCGTATCAGATCGCGGCGAAGCAACTCATCGCAAGCGGCGCGCTCGGCGACATCACCAAGGTCGAGATCGTGTGGAATTATCACGGCCCGCGCTGGCGCGGACGTCCCGAAGTCGCGCAGATCAAGGAACACGAGACCGATTGGAAACGCTGGCTGCTCGACAAGCCGTATCGTCCCTTCGATCCGCGCGCGTATTTCGAGTTCCGTCTCTATCGCGATTTTTCAAGCGGCATTCCCGACCAGTGGATGAGCCACGGCATCGACCTGGTCCATTATTTTCTGGACGACCCTTTCCCGAAGTCCGTGGTCGCCATGGGAGGCGTCTTCGCGTGGCCCGACGGCCGCGAAAATCCGGACACGTTCCACGCCCTGCTGGAATATCCCAAAGGATTTCTGGTCAGCTACTCCACCAGTTTCGGCAACGATTCCGACAGCTTCATCCGCATCATGGGCACGAAAGCGACGCTGCTCAACATCGGCGGCGAAGGCAGCCAGCGCTGGAAGCTGATCGAAGAGAAAGGCAACCACGAAGCGAATCCGTTCCTGCGCCGGCCGCAAAAAATCGTCAAGCTGAGCGGCGAGAAGCAATCGCTGCCGTGGGGATATCGCCTGCTGGCCGGCGCGGTGGGTCCGCTACCGTTCATTTCCGATTCCGATCCGTCGCACATGAAGAACTGGTTCGAGTGTCTGCGCAGCCGCGAGGATCCGAACGCGACGATCGACCACGGATTTTCTCACTCCGTCGCCACCATCATGGCCGCGCGAGCACAGCGCGAAGGCCGCAAGCTCTATTGGGATCGCGCGAGCGAACAGATTCTCGACCATCCGGCAGAAGGATAGCCGGTGCGGTCGATCGGCTGGATGGTCCTGATCGCCGCGGCGCAATTGAGCGCACAGACGGATTCGCCCAGCTGGAGCGAGCGATGGGACCAGTACGTCGAGCGAACCTACAGTTGGAAGCGCATCGGCGAGGTGGCCGCCGAAACCGCATTCGATCAGAGTTTCCAACTGCGCAAGTGCGGCCGGCCGCCGTACTGCTTTCCGCGCGATTTCGGCGGAGCACTCGCGATGCGGACCACCCGGACGACGATCGAACTCGGCGTCGGCGCGCTGCTGCATGAGGACGTCCGCCGCTCGCCATCGAACCAGTTGGGATTCCGCAGGCGATTCGTGTATGCAGTGGTGCATGCATCGCTCGCCAACGGCACGAATCATCCCGCCTATGCGCGATTCGCGGGGACGCTGGGAGGAGCCGCGGTTTCCTCGGCATGGCGCGGCCGGCCGATTTCGGCGGACCGCATGGCCGAGGGCTTCGGGTGGTCGTTGGTAGCGGATGTCGAAGACTCGCTATGGACCGAGTTTGAACCGGATGTAAAGCGGGTCGGCAAACGCATTCTGCATCGCCGCTAAGACCTGATCTGCCGAAAAGCAGGGTGGAACGGTCCACGGCGGAATGATAGGCTAGGAAATTCAATCCTCCTGGCAGTCGCTTAACGTGAAATTTCTACTTCTGGTCAGTCTCTTTCTGTGCCAACATTTGGCCGCACAATCTACCGGTATTCTTAAAGGGATCATCACCGACCAAAGCGGAGCCGTGATCCCCGACGCTTCCGTCAGCGCGACTTCGGAAACCGGCGATGTTCGCTCTGCTAAATCCGGACCCAACGGCAGCTATGTTCTGAACGGCCTCGCGCCGGGTATCTATTCCGTGCAAGCCAGCGCCGCCGGACTGGCGCAGGCGCAGCCGGCCGCCGTTCGCATCTCGAACGGCGAGTCGACCTTGAACCTCACTCTGCACGTGATGGCGGAGGCACAACAGGTCACCGTCACCGACACCGTCGCGCCGGAAGTGACCACGGATCCGACACAAAGCGCGTCGGCGCAGGTGTTGCGCGATCAGGCTCTGGATGCGATCTCGGACGATTCCGACGACATGCTGACCGATCTGCAAATGCTCGCCGGTCCGTCGGCTGGACCCGGTGGCGGGCAGATTTTTATCGACGGATTCACCGCCGGCGACGGAACGCTGCCCAACAAGGACGCCATCCGCGAAGTCCGCATCAACCAAAACCCGTTTTCGCCGGAGTTCGACACGCTGGGCACAGGGCATATCGAAATTCTGACCAAGCCCGGCGCGGACAGTCTGCGCGGATCGGCGTCGTACACCTACGGAAACGACGCGCTCAATTCGCGCAATCCGTTTGCGCCGGAAAAAGCGGCGTTCGTGTTGAAAGACTACAACGGCAGCATCAGCGACCGCATCAACTCGCACGGATCGCTCAGCTTCAACATCGACAATCGCAATATCGACAGCGGTGAAGTGATCAACGCCGTCACGCTCAATCCCACGACGCAGCAGATTGTGTCGCCGTTCACGGCCGTCGCCGTCAGCCCGCTGCACCGGCTCTACATCGGCGCGCGCGGCGATTATCAGCTCAATTCGAAAAACACGCTGACCGTCCGCTGGGAACCGAATCTGAACACGTCGCAAAACGCCGGCGTCGGGACATTCACGCTGCCGTCGGAATCCTTTCGGACGCGGCTGATGGAGCATCCGATCTCGGTGGTGGAGACCGCAACCATCGGCACCAACACCGTGAACGAAACGCGCTTCCAGTTCCGCCATCAGAACTCGACCCAGACGCCCGACAACACGGCGCCGTCCATCATCGTGGCGAATGCGTTCCTCGGCGGCGGAGCGTCTTCCGGACTGCACGACTACATTCACCATCACTACGAAGTGCAGAATTACACGACGCGCACCGCGGGCACGCACATCTGGAGATTCGGCGTCCGGCTGCGCGCGGTCTCCATCAAGGACACCTCCGAGCAGAATTTCAACGGCGCTTACACCTTCGGCGGAGCCTACGCGCCGGTGCTCGACGCGAGCAACCAGCCGTCGGTTCCCGGCATCGCCTGCAATATCAATGTGCCGCTTGCCGGCTGCGCCACCATCAGTTCGATCGAGCAGTATCGCCGCACTCTGCTGTTCCAGGGCCTGGGATACTCACCGCAGTTGATCCGGCAGCTCGGCGGCGGCGCGACCCAATTTTCCATTAACGCCGGCGACCCGGTCGTGTACGTCGGCGGCGCGGACGTCGGACTCTTTGCCGGCGACGATTGGAAGGTCAGGCCGAATCTCACCCTGAGCCTCGGCGCGCGCTACGAAGCGCAGGAAAATATCGGCGACCACAGCGACATCGCTCCGCGCATCGCCTTCGCGTGGGCGCCCGGAGGGTCCGCCAGAAACGCGCCGGCCACCGTCATCCGCGGCGGCTTCGGCATTTTCTACGACCGCTTCAGCGAACAGAACGTGCTGATCGCCCAGCGCTACAACGGCACGAATCAGCAGCAGTACATCATGATCACGCCGGATACTTTTCCGGCGATTCCCACGCTCACCGGTCTGAGCGGCGCAGCGCAGACGATTCACACCATCGGCTCGTCTCTGCGCGCGCCGTATCTGGTGCAATCCTCGATGAGCGTCGAGCGCCAGCTTCCGCTGAAAACGACGCTCGCCCTGACCTACATCAATTCGCACGGCCTGCACACGTTCCGCTCGCGCGACATCAATGCGCCGCTGCCGGGAACCTATACCGGAGTAGCCGGAAGCGGCGTTCTTCCTTACCCCGGCAACGGTCCGATTTACGAAATGGAGTCGGCCGGGCTGTACAACCAGAACCAGGTGATGGCGAACATCAACTCGCACATCACGACAAATATTTCGCTGATCGGCACCTATACGCTATCGTATGCGCGCAGCAACACCGACGGACTCGGCACGTTTCCCGCGAATCAATACGACCTGACGGGCGAATACAGCCCGGCGGCCAACGATATTCGCAATCGATTTTCACTCGGCGGATCCATCATGACGAAATGGAAACTGCAGTGGAGTCCGCTGATCATTCTGCAATCCGGCCAGCCGTTCAACATCGTCACCAGCCAGGATATTTACGGCGATACGATCCTGACGGCGCGGCCGGGTATCGCCACCGCGCCGGGCCCGGGCGTGATCGCGACCGGTTACGGCCTGCTCGATCCGAATCCGGTCCGCGGCGAGGCGATTCTCCCGCGAAATTTCGGACGTGGGCTCGGGCAGCAGGTGATTAATCTGAAGCTCGCGCGAACGTTCCACTTCGGCGAGGCCCACGCCGGCGCAAAGTATGGCCGCTACGGACTGACATTCTCGATCTCGGCGCGCAATCTTCTGAATCATCTGAACCCGGGACCGATTACCGGAAACATCAATTCACCGTTCTTCGGCCAGGCAAATCAATTGGCCTCCGGATCCGGCGCCTATATAGATAACGCCAACAACCGCCGCATCGAATTACAGATGCGCTTCGCGTTTTAGCTGTCATGCGAAGGGGCTGGAGCCGCGCGAACACAAGGTCTTAACGCCAGCCCCGCCAGTAAGAGTCTGTGTGAAAATGATCGGCGTCGGCCGCTTCCTGCGGTCGCGGTTCCTTAAACGGCTGTTTCAGCGGGATGCCGGCAATGAACCGCGACCGCAGGAAGCGGCGAACGTTCAGTTTTCACACAGACTCGTAATGGCGCGGTTCACAATTTCCTTACTTCACGCCGAGCCGCAGCAGCAGGTTCAATCGAATGCGAAAATCCCCGCGCCCAGCAGCACGCAAACCGGCTGCGTCAGCACCCACGCCAGCAGTAGATTCCGCAGCGTGTCCATCTGCAACCCGGTGCGATTCGCGGCCATCGTGCCTGCGATCCCCGGCGACAACACGTGCGTCGTACTGACCGGAAGTCCCATCTGATCGGCCGCCATCACCGCGGCCGTTACATTTTAGTGAACGGCGCCGGGAATAGATTCGAGGCGTGGCCGGTAGTGGAAAATAGTATGGTCAACTACTGCCCGGCCGCACTGGCCGTAGAATCGCGGGCGACTTCGGAGCCCGAGCCTCGCACCATGTTCAACGACAGAAGCCGCACCGAGTTCGAACGCATGTTCCTGCCGCACCTCGACGCCGCTTACAACCTGGCGCGCCTGCTGATGCGAAACGCCCAGGACGCCGAGGACGTCGTGCAGGAATCTTACCTCCGCGCGCTGCGTGCCTTCCGGGGCTTTCGCGGCGACGCCGGACGTCCGTGGCTGCTCACGATTGTGCGGAACACCTGCTTTACCTGGCTGCAGCAGAATCGCGATCGCATCCATGTGGACCTCGATGGCGATCGTCACGCGGGCAACACGGGCACGCCGGAATCTCAAACGCTCGATCGCGAGAGATCTAAGGGACTCAGCCGCTGCATCGAACACCTGCCCTCCGATTTTCGCGAGGCGATCGTGCTGCGTGAGTTGGAAGAATTGTCCTACCGCGAAATCGCGGAGATTACAGGAGTCCCCGCCGGTACGGTCATGTCGCGCCTGTCGCGCGCCCGGGCGCGGCTGGCCGACTGTCTGAAGAAATCCTTTCGGAGCGACGCGCGATGACTTGCCAGGACGCCAGAACTCTGTTGCACGCATTCTTCGACGGCGAACTCGGCCCGGCGGATCGCACCGCGGTGGATGCGCATATCCAGACGTGCGCGTCGTGCACGGCGTCGCTCGCGGAGTTGCAATCCCTGCGCGACACGATGCGTGCCGAGGGAACCTATCATCACGCACCGCCGGGACTCGCCGAACAGGTGCGCTCCGCACTGCGCGCCTCACAGCGCATCGAAGGAAAGCCAGTGCGCGTCGAGTGGAGAATGTGGAGCGCGATCGCGGCGGCGCTGGTACTCGTCGCGGGTTTTCTTCTGACGCGCTCGAATCGCGAACGCGAGTTGATCGCCGACGAACTCTTTTCCGCCCACACGCGCGCCCTGATGGGTCGCGAAATCGACGTCGCCTCCAGCGATCGGCATACGGTCAAGCCATGGTTCAACGGGAAGCTGCCGTTTTCGCCTCCGGTGGCGGATCTCGCATCCGACGGCTTCCCGCTTGAAGGGGGACGCCTCGATTTCGCGGGCGGCCGCACCGTAGCGGCCCTGGTGTATCGCCGCAACCTCCATCGCATCGACGTTTTCGTCTGGCCGGCGGATGGCGCGCAACCGCCGGCCCAGATGGATCGCAACGGCTTCCACGAAATTTCGTGGACGAAAGACGGCTTCGCCTTCACCGCGATTTCGGATCTGAATGTCGCCGAGTTGAGTTCGTTCACCCGGCTCCTTCAGACCCGCGACTAGCGGCTATTTCGACAGCGACTTCAAATACGCAATAATCGCCGCCCGTTCGTCGACGTTCGGCACGCGAAACTCCATAGCGTTGCCCGGGACCAGCTTCTGCGGATCCTCCAGCCATTTGTCGAGCGTCGCTTCGTCCCACACGATTCCCGATTCGCGCAGCACTTGCGAATATCCAAAATCAGCGACCGACCCAGCCTTGCGCCCGACCACCCCCCGCAATCGCGGACCTTCTTTGTCGACGTCGAGCGCATGACAACCCGAACATCGCCGCGTGAACGGATCCGCGGCGATCACGGGCATCGCCGCCAGCACAAGGGCGAGCCCGCGCTTCATGCCCGCCCCGCCAAAGGAGAATCGACAATCGCCAGCGGATGCTTGCCGCGCTCGAAATGCACCTCGGCCACACCGAGCACGCTCCGCAATTTCTCCGCCGGCACTTTCATCGGACCGGGCGA
>JAIQFJ010000534.1 GCA_020073325.1 Terriglobia bacterium
ATTGACCAGCTGTGCGCCGCCATGATCGACATCGTGCGCGTCAACACACTCGATTCCTGCTACATCCGCCCGCTGGTCCTGCGCGGCTACGGCGACCTCGGCGTTTTACCCACCAAGGATACGCCCATCGAGACGTACATTGCGTGTTTCGAGTGGGGCCGGTACCTCGGCGTCGAAGCCTTGGCCGAAGGTGTCGACGTGTGCATCTCCAGTTGGACCCGTCTCGCGCCCAACACGCTGCCCGTCATGTCGAAAGCCGGCGCGAATTACATGAACTCGCAGTTGATCCGCATGGAAGCCGCGGTCAACGGCTACTCTGAAGGCATCGCGCTCGACGCCACCGGATACGTCAGCGAAGGCTCGGGCGAGAATCTGTTCGTGGTTCGCGACGGAAAATTGATCACGCCGCCGCTCGGCGCCAGCGTCCTGCCCGGTATCACACGCGACACCATTATTAAAGTCGCGCGCGGGCTCGGCATCGAAGTGGTCGAATCGCTGATTCCGCGCGAGATGCTGTACATCGCCGACGAGCTGTTCTTTGTCGGAACCGCCGTCGAAGTGACGCCGATCCGTTCGGTCGACCGCATCACGATTGGCAAGGGCCGCCGCGGTCCCATCACGGAAAAAATTCAGACCGAGTTCTTCGGCATCGTCGAAGGACGCACGCCGGACAAGTTCGGCTGGCTGTCGCCGGTGAATCAGCCGGTCGGCGCCGCGAAGTAGGTCGAAAAGAAAAACGCCGCAGTGGGGACGGTTACCGGTGCTGGCAATCCCGTCTCCCGTTGCGGCGCTCGGAGAGAATTTCGGAAGCAAGGTTTCCGCGGGAACCAGACCAGTGGCCACCTCCCCCGAGACTGACACACAAGCCCGGTCCCTCGCAGAAATCTTCATCTGTTGTATCAGGAGCGTGGCGCGGTTACTAGAGCGTTACGCTCCTTTTCAACAGGTCTTTCCCCTATCCTTGGAGCGACATACAAGCCCTACTCTGTGAGAAAGCTGTGTAAAAATCAGAAGCGCGATGAAATGTAGCGGTCACATTGCCTCCAGCGGCGAAATGGTTGAGATTCAGTTCGATGCGGCGATCACGCACGTCGATCCGCTGCTGGGAGGCGAAAGCGGCGATTGGCTGGCCCCCGGCTTCATCGACCTGCAAGTGAACGGATTCGCCGGCGTCGACTACAATTCGCCCACCGCATCGCATGAAGAAATCGCGCGCTCCCTTCGCGCGATCTTCTCCACCGGGGTGACGCGCTTTTTCCCCACGGTGATCACCGGCGCGCCCGATGCGATGGCCGGGGCGCTGCGCAATCTTGCCGATGCGCGCGAATCGCTGGAAGACGGGCTCGCGATGGAGGCTTTCCATGTCGAAGGTCCGCACATTTCGCCGGAAGACGGTCCGCGCGGCGCGCATCCCGCCAAATGGGTGCGTCCTCCCTCGATTGAAGAATTCCATCGCTGGCAGGACGCCGCACGCGGCCACGTGCGGCTGGTGACGCTGTCGCCCGAGTGGCCCGGAGCGCCGAAGTATATCGAAACACTCGCGGGTGAAGGAGTCGTGACCAGCATCGGACACACGCGCGCGACCTCGCAGCAGATTCGCGACGCTGTCAGTGCCGGCGCGACGCTTTCAACGCACCTGGGCAACGGCGGCCACGCGATGCTCCCAAAGTTCCCGAACTATATTTGGGATCAGCTCGCCGAAGATCGCCTCGCCGCGAGCTTCATCGCCGACGGCATCCATCTCGACGAAGCGTTTTTCAAAACGGCGATCCGCGCGAAAGGCGTCGAGCGAGCCATTCTGGTCACCGATGCCGTCATGCCCGCTCTGTGCGAGCCCGGCTTTTTCCGGCTCGGCGAAGTTGAGGTCGAGCTGACCGAAGCCGGCCGGGTGCAACTCCGCGGCGGAACGCGGCTGGCGGGATCGAGCCTGCGCATGGACCAGGCGATCCATTACGTGATGCGCGTCCTCGGCCTCAGCCTGACGGAGGCCATCGCCATGGCGAGCGCAAATCCCGCACGCATCGGCCGAATCGCCTCCCGCCGCCGCGGCCTCGCGCCGGGGGAACGCGCCGACATCGTGCGCTTCAGCCTCGACGAAGGACGGATCCGCGTTCTCGAAACGTACCTCAGCGGCCGCCGCGTGTTCTAGTGGCGCGTCCCGGCGATTTCGAAGGCGGCGCTACCCGCTCGCTGACGCTCGTGGTTCTGTGGTCGGCACTGCAACTCCATCGCCTGAGCATTGAACCGCGAACGCGAGTGAGCCGCCCGTTTGCTTTCGATATCGCGGGGACATCTTACCAGGGAGCGTCCCGAGGGGCGCCTTGCAGCCTGCGGTGGGACTCGTCGTCCACCTGCTTACGCCGATAGCAAACCGGGCGCGCAGGCGGCAAGCCTGCCCCGGGGTAAGTCAGGTCCTGTAGAGGCCTCGAGAACGGATATAGTCGGTCACCTTTGCAGGCAATTCCGGAGGACGTTCGCCGCGCGCGAGTTGCTGGCGGATTTCTGACGACGACACCGGCAGAGCGAGCGTCTCCAGGCGATGCACCCCTGCGCCGGGCGGCGTGGTGTAGCGATGACCCGGGCGCGCGACCACGATAAACTCCACGGCGGCGACGACCTCGCGCCAGCGGTACCAGCTTTGAATCTCGGCGAACGCGTCGGAGCCGATGATGAAGAAGACGTCGCCGTTCTGCGCCTTCACGCGCTCGATGGTGTTGATGGAATAACTCTTTTCGGCGCCGGCTTCCAGACGCGAGGGTTCGAAGCGAGGCTCGCCCTGGCATGCCAGTTCGACCATCCGGTAGCGATCCTCGTAGCCCGCGCCGGCTTCCTTCATCGGCGGATTCGCGGCCGGAATGAATAAGACGCGATCGAGCGAAAATGCTTCGGCGGCTTCGCGCGCGACGATCAGGTGGGCGCTGTGGATCGGGTCGAACGTCCCTCCGAAAATCGCGGTCCTCATAGAATGCGGTGCAACAACTCGTCTTCCCTTTCGATCTCGATTCCGATTTTCAGCCAGTACACTTTTCGCGAGATGCCGCGCGGCAGATTCATCGCGTCTTTTTCGGTCGTCAGCAGCAGGGGCGATTTCAGGCCCGCGAGATCCCGCTCACGGTAGCGGTGGTGATCCGGAAACGCGAGACGCTCAGCCGGAAAAATCCCCAACTCATTGAGGGTAGCCCAGAACGAGCGCGGAGATCCCAGGCCGCAGAAAGCCGCCGCTCGATCAAAGGGCCCCTCGGCGATCTTGCCGGTCGAAAAATCGATCCAGTGCAGCGGCACGACGCGCGACCGGAAGACCGCGGCGCGCGGGTTATATTTCCGGACCAGTTTTTCGATTCCCGCGGAGCCGTTCTGTACGCGCGTGATGACGATGGTATCGGCGCGGGCGAGGGCAGACAACGGCTCGCGCAATCTTCCGAGCGGAAACACACCGCCGCCGAGTGGATCGAGCGCGTCGATGACGACAATGTCGTGCGTGCGGGCGAGCCTGCGGTGCTGGAATCCGTCGTCGAGCAGAAAGATGTCGGCCTCGGGGATTTTCTTTCCAACTTCGAAGCGGTCGCGGCCGATGCCGACGTGCGCGTCGCCGGCGCGGACGAACA
>JAIQFJ010000535.1 GCA_020073325.1 Terriglobia bacterium
GGCGCGCGTCGGAGCCACGCGCATCACAGTCGCGAAAATCTCCTGCATAGCAGGGCTGTGTCCGATGATGTTCTCGAATTGATACTTTTCGCCGAGCGCCTCGCGCAGCTCGCGATTTTCATCGCGCAGCTGGCGGACGTCCAGAGCCTTGTTCACCACGACGCTCAGGTGATCGAGCGAAAACGGCTTCGGCAGAAAATCCAGCGCGCCCTTCTTCATCGCCTCCACCGCGTTCTCGACGGTGCCGAACGCCGACATGACGATCACCGGCGCGTGCGTGGTCTGCTCCTGCAATTTTTCGAGCAGCGCGAGGCCGTTCATCCCCGGCAGCTTCAGATCCGTCAGGATCAGATCCATGTCGCCGGCGTAGCGGATGCCTTCCTCCGCGCTCGCCGCCGCGCGAACCTCGTAGCCGCCGGACGCCAGATGCAGACCGATGGTCCGGCGCAGCTTCTCTTCGTCTTCGATCACCAGAATCGCTTTGCGATCCATAAATTTCATTGTCAATGAAGCGGCAGGAAAACGTGAAACACGCTGCCTTCGCCGGGCGCGCTCTCGACCGTGATCTGGCCGCCGTGCTCATCGACGATCTTCGAACAGATCGCCAGGCCCAGCCCGACTCCCTCCGGTTTTGTGGTGAAGAACGGATTGAAAATGCTCTCCAGGTTTTTCGGGTCGATCCCCGTACCGCGGTCGATCACCGCGATTTCCACCATTTCCTCGGCCAGCCGAGTCTTCACCGTAACTACGCCGCCCGGCGGACTGGCCTGCGCCGCATTCGTGATGAGATTCGAAATCACACGCTCGATCAGCTCCGCGTCGAAGGCGACCGGCGGAATGTCGGGCGAGTAATTCTTATACACCGATACGTCGGCGTTCTTCTCCCGCTCGAAGCGCGCGATCACACGATCGAGCATCGCCGCCAGGTCGTTCTTTTCGATTTTCAGATGCTGCGGACGCGCGAAATCGAGGAAGCGCGTGATCAGCGAATTGGTGCGATCCACTTCTTCGCGGATATATCCGGCCATCTCCTGCGCGATCGCGTTTTCTTTTTCGACATTGCGCGCCAGCAGCTCCGCCGACGTTTTCATGGTGCCCAGCGGATTGCGCAGTTCATGCGCCAGTCCCGCCGTAAGCTGCCCCAGCGCCGCCAGACGATCGGCGCGCCGCACGTTCGCCTCGGCTTCCTTCAGGCTTTCATTCGCCGCCGCGAGCTGTTCGGCGGCCTTCTGATAGCGGATCGCCTCATCGCGCTTGGCGCGCGCCAGTTGATACGTCAGATAACTCACCAGCAGCAGAATGACGAACCGCAGCGCGAGTTCCAGCCGCTGGTCGGGCGGAATTTCGACGTCGCGCCAGTCGATGAACAACAGGAACGACAGATATTCCGCGCACGCCAAAATCGCGACCGCGGCGCTGCGCAGCAGATCGAAGCTGATCGCCGCCGAGATCACCGGCAACAGCAGCATGGCGTAGAAGCTCGACGCGATGCCGCCGCTGAAATACATCAGCAGGTAGCACAGCCCGAGATTCGCGATGATCGACGTCTTCGCGCCGATCCGCTGCTCCAGAATCTGCACCAAGCCGATGGCGAGCAGCAGCGTGATCACCATCGCGTCCCGCCGCGGGCTCGAGAAGATCAGCGCGATGAACAGCAGGAGCCAGATCAGGTCCTGAACTCGAACGTATCGGCGCCAGGCGGCCACTGACAACATTATTGCCGATCCGGAAGGAACGGCTGCTTCAGCAGGAAAACCAACCCGGGCGGCCGCTCGCCTTGCTGGAACTCCTCGAGCCCGATCGTTATTTTCCGGTCCGTCGCCGCGGGAACGTAGGTTCCGAACAAACGATCCCACCACGGAAAAATATCGCCGTAATTGCTGTTCTGCATCCGCACATCCACCGCGTGATGCACCCGGTGCGTATCGGCGGTGTACAGAACCAGTCCCAGCACGCGCTGGAGCCATGGCGGCAAAGTGGAATTCGCGTGGCTGAAAAAACTTTCGAAAACGCTGAGCAATTGCTGCACGAGCACTGCTCCCGGCGGCGGAGCGAGGATCGCAATGGCGGCGAGCGCGGCCCCGTGAAACAGAATCACCTCCATCGGATGCGCGCGAACCGACGTCGATACATCGAAATCGCGATCCGAGTGATGCACCTGGTGGATGCGCCACAGAAAATGGAAGGAATGCAGCGCGCGATGCACCGCGAACCTCATCAGGTCGAGCAGCAGGATCGCCAGAATCCATCGCGCCGGGTCGCCGAGCCAGGGCCGGTTGAGCAGCCCGTAACGGCTTCCCGCGACCGAAGCCGCGAGCAGCAGCGGGCTCGCAGGAATCAGCACGGCCGACAGGCTAAACGAAAAAACGAGCAGAAGCGCGTGCCGCCCCCATCGGCGCTCCACCGGTTCCGACAGTTCGCGCCAGGGGCGCAGGCTCTCCCAAATCGCCACGCCCAGAAAGGCCGCGACGAACACAGCCCAATACAGTCCGCCGCCGGTTCGAAACCAGTGCATGTTCTCTCTCTCTACTCCGCTCCAGCGAACGCCTTCTGCATATGTTATTCTAACGGCCGTTGTTCACGTCACGGAGTTGTTCGCGCCAGGAGGATCGATGAAAACGCTGTTTGGATTGGGATTATTGGTGCTCGGCGCCGCGATGACATGCCTCGCGGGACCCTCGGTCGCCCCGGAGATCGACCCCTCGGCGGGCGCGGGAGCAATCGCTCTGGTCGCCGGCGGATTGATGGTAATTCGGTCGCGCCGCAAGAAGATCTAAGGAGGAATCGAATGCAGAAAACGGCAGGTTTGTTCCTGTTGATGATCGGGGCGTCGGCGAGTTGTTTTGCCGGCCTTCTGGCCGTGCCAGAAGTGGATCCGGCCGCGGGCGGAGCAGCGATCGCACTGGTCGCGGGTGCCCTGATGGTGATCCGCGCCCGGCGCCGCAAGTAGGGCAGTCAAGCCAGGAACCTGACGTGCAACACAGCCGGTGGGCCGTGTTGTGCTTGCGCTGTTCAAAGAGTTCACGACGTATCTCGCCGGCGGCATCGAAACCGCCGCGGCTCTCATCATTGCCGTGGCCGCGCTTGAGGCGCTGATCGGCGCCGTTCCGCTGTGGTTCCCCCGATCCGATCCGGGCGATGAGGGCAAGGAAGCGATCCGGCTGCGGCTGGGCCGTTGGCTGACCGTCGCGATCGAATTTGAACTGGCTGCGGATATCCTTCGAACCGCAATGGCCCCCACCTGGAACATCATAGGGCAGCTTGCGGCCATCGTGGTCCTGAGGACTGTGCTGAATTACTTCCTGCAACTGGAGATCGCCCGCTCGCTTCAAAGGAGAGCCTTGCAGACTCCGGTTGCGCCGGAAAACGCAGTTGCGCCCCGGATTTCGCGCCAAAGTGCGCAAGGCTTCGCCAAGAGCGTTTAGAACGCCAGGATTCGATCCATCTCCGTCGCGATCGTATCGACCTGCGGCAGAATCTCCGCTTCCAGGTTCGGGTGATAGCCGACCCACGTGTCCAGCGCGGCCACACGGCCGACCGGCGCATCCAGCGACGTGAACAGCTCGCCCGCGATCCGCGCCGCGATCTCCTCGCCGAAGCCGA
>JAIQFJ010000536.1 GCA_020073325.1 Terriglobia bacterium
AACGGCTGATTCAGCGGGATGCCGGCAATGAACCGCGACCGCAGGAAGCGGCGAACGTTCAGTTTTCACACAGACTCGTAATGGCGGGGGATCCTGACATAAGGGAAATCCCCTATATAGACCGCTACCTGCCTCAGACGATTCTTTCCGAAGAGCCATATGAGCACAGTCGCACTACCGGTTCCCCAGAGCCTCGTTTCGCCGTGGCGCAGCAACTGGATCATCTCCAAGCGCGACGATCTCACCTGGTTCATCGGCTCGGCGGCGATCAGCTATGTTGCTTATGGAATGATGGCGGCGGGCGTGCCGATCACGGCGATCTGGCTGCTGTGGCTGATTGGCATCGACGGGCCGCACGTCATCGCGACCGTCACGCGGACCTACTTTGACAAGCAGGAGCGCGCGCGATTGGGGTGGTATCTGTGGGTGGTCGTGCCGCTGGCGGTGATCGGACCCGTGATGGTGTGGCTCGGGCAGGGATCGCTGTTTTATCTGTTTGCCGTGTGCTGGCAGCATTACCATATCGCGAAACAGCACTTTGGGCTTGTCATGCTGTGGAAGGCGAAAAATAAAGAGCGCGACCCGTTCGATCTGAAGCTCGATAAAACCTTTCTGCTGACGTCGACGATTCTGCCGCTGGCGATTTTTGTGCAGCGGACGCGGCTTGCGTCGCTTGCGCCAGCCGGGAACGCGCTGCTGGCCGGCTATCTCGCGTTCGTCGGACTTTATCTGCTCCACCAGATTCGCAAATGGAACACGCGTCAGCCGATGAATACGCCGAAGCTCGGGCTGCTCGCCGTGCTGATCCCGCTGCAGTGGCTGATTTTCATGCATGCCTCGACGCTTGGACCGGATGGGATTTTACGCGCGGGGATCACACTGGGGCTGTTTCATTCGTTCCAGTATCACCGCCTGCTGTGGTTCCACAACCGGAATCGATACGCGGTGCCGCAGGCGTGGCAGAAGTTCGGGATTGCGGCGTTTTTCGCGAAAGATTTCGGATACTACCTGTTCACCGCCATCGGACTGAACCTGCTGCTTTCGATTCTTCCGCAAACCATGAATCCGCAAGTGGAGTGGATCAAGGCCGCGGTGTGGGCCTTTCCGTTCACGCACTACATGCTCGATTCGAAAATCTGGCGCGTGCGCGGGAACAAGGATCTTGCCGCCGCGCTGCGGATCAACTAACATGACCGAATGATTCGACTCATGGTGAGTTATCCGAATAAGCCGGGTGCGCGATTCGACGAAGAATACTATCTGGCGAAACACATGCCCATGGTGCAGGAGAAGATGGGCAAGTACGGCATGAAGAGCTGGTCGATCGACAAGGGTCTGGGCGGGATGGCTCCGGGATCGCCGGCGGAGTACGTGATCCAGGCCCATCTGCTGTTTGAAAACGTCGAGGGCCTGCAGGCGGGCATGGGCACCGAGGCTCCGGCGATTCTGGCGGATATTCCGAACTATACCGATATCCAGCCGGTGATCCAGATCAACCAGGTATTGAAGTAGATCGCCGTGGGGCCGCCAGCGATGGCGACCCCATAAGCGACCTTTATTTCTTCTTCGCGGGCGCGGGCGCCGGCGGAGGCACTTCAGAGATCGCGGCATCCTGCACCGCTTTCCACGATCCGTCGCCCTGTTTCTTGTAGATCGTCACATAGGAGCCGTGATCGTTCATCGGCTTCCTGGTCGCCGGATCGGTCATGGTCATCTGATAAGCGCCCTGCGTGTAGGCCATGTTGCCCGTCACTTCCACGCGATCGGCCTGGAATTTCAGCGTCAAGGCCGGGTCCATCAGCATGTCGGTCAGCGTCTTCTGAATCGCGGCCTTACCCTTCGACGCGGGCATGCCGGGATTCATCAGCACCGCGTCATCGGCATAGTGCGCGGCGACCTTCGCAGGATCCCTCGATTCGTAATCCTTGTTCCACTGGACTTCGTTGTCCTTGAGCGCCTTGATATCGGCTTCGGGAGTCAAGATGGCAGCGGTTTCCGAGCAGCCCGTCAGCATGACAACCAGGGCGGCGGAACAGAAAACAACAGCGTGGTGTTTCATTCAGGTTTCCTCCAGCGCGAAAAGTATACATCAGTGTATGAGCCGTGTGATAGGCTGAAGTTTTCATGACCCAAGCTTCTGCGTCCTTGAGGATCACTCCGCTTCACGCGACCCACAAAAAAATGGGCGCCAAGATGGTCGATTTCGGCGGATGGGACATGCCGGTCCTGTACTCCAGCCTGCTCGAAGAGCATCACGCGGTGCGCCAGAAAGTCGGCATTTTCGACGTCAGCCACATGGGCGAAATCGAAATTCGCGGACCCGAAGCGCTGAAACTGGTCGACTACGTTTCGACCAACAACGCCTCGAAGCTCAAGATCGGTCAGGCTCATTATTCCGGTTTGTTATACGAACACGGCGGCTTCGTGGATGACATCCTGGTCCACAAAGTTGCCGACGACCACTTTTTTATTTGCGTCAACGCGTCGAACCAGGATAAGGACTACGCGCATATCGCGGAGCACAACAAGCTCAACTGCACGGTGGAGAACGCCGGCGAGAAATATGCGCAGATCGCGATTCAGGGTCCGCGTGCTCTCGAAACGCTGCAAAAGCTGACGCCCGTCGAACTCGCGCCGATCAAGTATTACTGGTTCACCGACGGCACGGTCAGCGGCACGCCTGCGCGGATCGCGCGCACCGGCTATACCGGCGAAGACGGATTCGAGATTTACGTGCCGCCGTCCGAAGCTCCGCGCATCTGGGACGAAATTCTGGCCGCCGGAGCCGAGTTCGGCATCAAGCCGGCCGGATTGGGCGCGCGCAACACGCTGCGCCTGGAAGCGAAGATGGCGCTCTACGGTCACGAAATCGACGCGACGATCACTCCCTGGGAGGCGGATCTGGCGTGGATCGTGAAGCTCGACAAGGGTGATTTTATCGGCCGCGACGCGCTGGTAAAGCAGAAGGAAGCGGGAATTACGCGCAAGCTGATCGGATTCGAAATGACTGGCCGCGGCATCGGCCGCGACGGCTACGAAGTGCAGATCGACCAAAAGGCCGCGGGCTGGGTGACCAGCGGAGGACCCGCGCCGACACTGAACAAGAACATCGGGCTGTGCTACCTGCCCGTCGCGCAGGCAGAGATCGGACGCACGATTCAAGTGATCGTCCGCAACCAGCCGGTGGACGCGGTGACGGTGGCCACGCCTTTTTATAAGAGAGCGAAATAAATGTACCCAGCAAACTTCCGCTATACCAAAGAACACGAGTGGGTGAATGTCGAAGGCGACACGGGGACGGTCGGGATCACCGATCACGCGCAGAAGGAGTTGGGCGACATTGTCTACGTCGACCTGCCGAAGCCCGGAACGACGGTCGAAAAAGGTAAGACGATCGGATCGGTCGAGTCGGTAAAGGCCGTCAGCGATATTTATTCGCCGGTCTCAGGCGAAGTGGTCGCTTCGAACGATTTGCTGACTGCGTCGCCCGAAAAGCTGAACGAAGATCCCCACGGCGCGGCGTGGCTGGTGAAGATCAAGCTGTCGAATCCGACCGAGATGGCGGACCTGATGTCGGCC
>JAIQFJ010000091.1 GCA_020073325.1 Terriglobia bacterium
ACTGCGCAGCCGCGGTCGAACAAACGCCGCTCGACCGCCAACGCCAATGCACGATCGCGCACGCGAACGGTCCCTCCGCGATGCCCCCAGCGGGCCATCCGATCCGCCGCCGTCACAGGACCGCCGCGCTTCGTCTCAACGACTGGATGGAGCAGCATCCCGGCGCCGCTGGTCGAGTTCGTCTCCGGATCGATCAGGATGAACGCGCCCGTCGCACGATTGCTCGTATATGCGTCGAAGAAAATCGGTTTGGCCGCCGCGATCTCCACCACGCCGATCGCATTCATCTCGAGCGACTCGGCCGGCTCCTCGGCGAGCGTACGAATGTCGACACGATGACGAATCGAGGCGACCTCGGCGGCCACGCTTCGCGTCGTGTGCTTGATCAGATATTTGCGCCCGGCGGCGAGCGGACGCGTGTCCATCCACACCACGTTCGCCTCGAAGCGCTGCGCCGCATGCGGCTGCGGCGCGCCGGAATACAGCAGATCGCCGCGGCTGATGTCGAGCTGATCTTCCAGAACAATCGTGACCGCCTGCCCTGCCCCGGCGCGCGGCAAATCGCCATCCCACGTGACGATTTTCTTCACACGCGATCGCAGACCGGAAGGCAGCACCGTGATCTCATCGCCCGGTTCGACCACGCCCGAAGCAACTTCGCCCGCGTAGCCGCGAAAATCGAGATCCGGCCGAACGACGCGCTGCACCGCCATGCGAAATCCATCCGCGACATCGCGGCGAGTCTCGATGGTCTCCAGATGCTCCAGCAGATTCGCGCCGCGAAACCAGGGCATGCGCTGGCTGCCGTGCACCACGTTGTCACCGGCCAGCGCGCTCATCGGCAGGAAATACGCATCGCGGATCCCGACGCTTTCCAGGAATTCCGAAAATTCGATCTGGATCCGATCGAACACCGCGCGGCCGTAACCAACCAGGTCCATCTTGTTTACCGCGACCACATACCGCGGGATCCCCAGCAGCGAGCAAATATAGGCATGCCGCCGCGACTGCGCCAGCACTCCTTGCCGCGCGTCGATCAACAGAATCGCCAGATCCGCAGTCGACGCTCCCGTGGCCATGTTGCGCGTGTACTGCTCATGCCCCGGTGTGTCGGCGATGATGAATTTCCGGCGAGCCGTCGCGAAATAGCGATACGCGACGTCGATCGTAATGCCCTGCTCCCGCTCCGCGCGCAAGCCGTCGGTCAGGAGCGAAAGATCGAGCCCGCCCGTCGTCTGATTCCGCGTCGCCTTCGCCGCGGCCTGCACCTGATCTTCGAAAACGTTGCGCGAATCGTACAGCAGCCGCCCGATCAGCGTGCTCTTGCCGTCGTCCACGCTCCCGCAGGTCAACAATCGCAGCAGGTCCTTTTCCTGCTCCGCCGCTAAGAATTGTTCGAAGGCGGAACGTGGTTCGACTGCCGTCATCAGAAATACCCCTCGCGTTTTTTCATTTCCATCGAGCCGTCCTGATCGTGATCGATCACGCGATTCTCGCGTTCGCTGCGCCGCGCCGCGATCAGTTCCTCGATAATCTTCGGCACCGTGTCCGCATCCGACCGAATTGCGCCCGTGCATGGACTGCACCCCAGCGATCGCATCCGGCTCCGCACCATTTGCGGCTCCTCGCCCGGCAGGCGCGGTACGAACGGCTGCTCCACCGGAATCAGGGAATCGCCACGCACCAGCATGGGGCGTTCTTTGGCGAAATACAGCGGCACGATCGGGATCTGCTCGACGTGGATGTAATGCCACACGTCGATTTCCGTCCAGTTCGACAGCGGGAAGACGCGGATGCTCTCGCCCGGCTCGATCCGGCTGTTGAACAGGTTCCACAATTCCGGCCGCTGATTTTTCGGATCCCACTGGCCGTGCTTGTCGCGAAACGAATAGATCCGCTCTTTGGCTCGCGACCGCTCTTCGTCGCGACGAGCGCCGCCGATCGCCGCATCGAACCCGCCTTCGCGCAACCCGTCGAGCAGGGCCTGGGTCTTCAGAAGCCCGCAACACCGCTGTGTTCCCAGCACGAAGGGCTGCGCACCTTCCTCTAGAGCTTTCTGATTTCTGTGAACGATCAGCGTCGCCCCGATCCGGCGCGTGTACTCGTCCCGAAATTCGATCATTTCTTTGAATTTGTAGCTGGTGTCGACATGCAGCAAGGGAAACGGAATCGGGCCGGGATGGAACGCCTTCTGAGCTAACCTCAACAAAACAGAGGAGTCTTTGCCGATCGAATAGAGCATCACCGGTCGCTGAAATTCCGCCACCACCTCGCGCAGGATGTGGATGCTTTCGGCTTCGAGCGCCTGGAGGTGACTCATGGAGCGAGTATATATCATAATGTCGATAGACAATAAGTTATTTGCTTGGATGCGAGGGCCCCGTCCCGCGACTCGAAGAAATGAAAGGCAAACATGAATCACGACGTCATCGTCCTCTACGAACATCCTGAGTGGCAGAAGCCCCTCTTTTCCGCGCTGTCCGCCCGGGGAGTCTCGTTCGGCACCTTCGATCTGAAGCGGGCCGCGTTCGACCCCGATGCCATCCCTGAGGCGAGGCTCTATTTCAACCAGGCGAGCCCCAGCGCTTACGTGCGCGACCATACACGCGCCGTGCCGCTGGCGCTTTCGCTGATCCGGTCGCTCGAAATCGGCGGCGCGAGGGTGCTGAACGGTTCGCGAGCTTTCGCGCTTGAATTGAGCAAGTCGGCCCAGTCGGCGCTGATGAAGCGGCTGGGCATCTGCCATCCGCGAACGCTGGCATTTAACGATGTCGACGCCGCGATCGACGCTTGGGGCGATCAGTGGCCGGCACTGCTGAAACCGGAACAGGGCGGCAGCGGGGCGCGCATGTTTCTGGTTCAATCGCCCGAGGAACTACGCGGCTTGCTGCGCGAGCGGCCGGATCTGTGGCTGCCCGACAACCTGCTGCTGCTGCAGGAGCGAATCGAATACGATGCGTCGCAAGGCATCGTCCGGATGGAATTTTTGGGCGGCGAACTTCTGTATGCGATGCACGTGGTCTCGCATGGCGCCTTCAATCTCTGCCCTTCCGAGGTGTGCAATCCCGCCGACGGTGTCTCCGTCCACTGCGAAGTTCCCGCCGCGAAACCGGTCGAGTTCTATCCTTTCAAAGAGGTCCCACGCGAAGCTGTCGAGGCCGGCCTGCTGCTGATGAATGAAGGCGGACTCGACGTCGGCGGCATCGAGTACATCGAATCGAGCAGCGGCCGGCCCGTGTTTTATGACATCAACGCCAATTCGAATTTGCGCGCGCCGATCGCCCGCGAGTTCGGCTTCGACCCGTTCGAGCGTGTAGTCGACTTCCTGACGGCGCAACTTTAAAATCGAAGTAGCCCATGGAAAATCGCGCCATCGCACGACTCCTCTCCGAGACTGCCGACCTGATGGAGGTCGCCGGAGAGGATTCTTTCCGCATCCGTTCCTATCGCAATGCCGCCGGGGCGATCGAGGGGCATCCAGAATCCATCGCGGCCATCGTGAAGGACCCGGAACGCAAGGTGACCGATATTCCCGGCATCGGCAAAGGCATCGCCGCGATCCTGGCCGAGATCGAGCAGCGCGGAAGCTTTGAGCGTCGCGATGAGATGCTCGAAAAATATCCGGTGGGCGCGCTGGAACTGCTCAAGATTCAGGGACTGGGGCCCAAGAGCATCCGCCTTCTGTTCGAAAACTATCGCTGCGCGACCATCGACGATCTGGAGCGCCTGTGCCGCGAACAGAAACTTCGCGAACTTCCGCGGATGGGCGCGAAGCTCGAAGAAAAAGTCCTGCGATCGATCGCGAATTACCGGCAGCGCGCGGGACGATTCCTGCTCAGCTTCGCCGAGGGCGTCGCGGCCGAGCTGACTGCTTATCTGGAAGGCGACGGGATCGAAAAAATCACTCCTGCCGGCAGCCTGCGGCGCGGACGCGAAACGGTGGGCGATCTTGATTTACTGGTCACTGGCCCGGGCGCGCTGAACGCGCTCGAAAAATTCGTGAAGCATCCCAAGGCGCAGGAAGTGCTGGGCCGCGGCGAAAACAAAGCGAGCGTCAACTTCGGCCATGAGTGCATCCAGGTGGACCTGCGCGCGCTGCCCGCGGAGAGCTACGGAGCGGCGCTGCAATATTTCACCGGCAGCAAGGATCATAACGTCGCGCTGCGGCAGCGTGCTTTGAAAATGGGCATGACGCTGAGCGAATACTCGCTCGCGAAAATCGACGGCGATGAGCGGGTCGCGGGCGCGACCGAAGAAGAGATTTACGCCGCGCTGGGCCTCGCCTGGATCCCGCCGGAGCTGCGCGAAAACTCGGGCGAGATCGAAGCCGCGGCCGAGGGTCGCCTGCCGAAGCTGGTCGAGCGATCCGACATCCGCGGCGATCTGCACATGCACACGACGGAGACCGACGGTCGCGCGACGCTTGAGGAAATGGCGGCCGCTTCGCGCGAGCAAGGCTACGAGTACATCGCCATCACGGATCATTCGAAGGCGCTCGCGATGGCCAATGGGCTCGACGAGAAACGGGCCGTCGCGTTCGCGCATCAGGTTCGCGACATGGGCGATCTCGGGATCCGCATTTTTTCGGGCATCGAATGCGACATCCGCAAAGATGGCGAGATGGACCTGGAAAACGACGCGCTTGCCGAACTCGACTTCGTCATCGGGAGCGTCCATAGTTACATGAATCTGGAAGCGAATGAGATGACCGATCGGCTGATGCGCGCGCTCGAATGCCCGCATCTGCGCGTGCTGGGTCATCCGACCGGAAGGATTTTGCTGCATCGCGATTCGTTCCCCTTCGATTTTGACCTGGTGGCCGCCGAAGCTGCGCGCCGCAACGTGTATCTGGAAATCAACGCGAGCCCCGAACGGCTCGACCTGAGCGCCGCGCTGGTGCGCACCGCCAAGGCCAAGGGCTGCAAGTTTGTGATCAATACCGACGCGCATCATCCGAAACACCTGCTGAACATGACTTACGGGATCCGCATGGCGCGGCGCGGATGGCTGCAGGCGGCTGATATCCTGAACACACTACCGCTCGCCGAATTCAAGCGGGCGATCAACGCGAAATAAAGCAGCCCAATGAAACTTATTTCTTCCACTGAAATCAGCAAGACGCCCATTTTCCGGGTGACACTCGACCGGGCGGTCGACCCGGACGGCTTCGAGATCAAGCGCGCGATCGTGCAGCATGGGGGTTCCGCGGTGATGATGCCGGTCGACGAGCGCGGGCGCATTTTGTTAGTCCGGCAATTCCGTCTGCCGGCCCGCCAATATTTGTGGGAGCTTCCCGCCGGGCGCGTCGATGAAGGCGAATCGCTGCTGAAGGCCGCCAAACGCGAGCTTGCCGAAGAGACCGGCTATCGCGCAAAGACGTGGAAGAAGATCGCCGAATTCTTTCCGAGCCCCGGATTTCTGGCCGAGAAGATGACTATTTTTCTGGCCACCGGATTGACCGCGGGTGAATCGAAGCCGATGGAAGATGAGCGCATCGAGGCGCGGTGGTTCTCGCCGCGCGAAGTCAGCACGATGATCAAGGCGGGCAAAGTTCGCGACGCGAAGACGATGATCGGCTTTTGCCGGTATCGCGGGAAGTAGCGAATCGTCCTCAAACAGGCGCTTCGCCGGCCGATAAGACTCCTGACGATCCGCCATGAAAAATCGATTCCGCAAATTGACCCTGCGTCAACGGTTGCTGTTAGTGCCGATGCTCGCCCTGCCGGGCCTGCTGCTGCTCGAAGCCACCAACATGTATCTGGACAACGCGATCAATGAACGCGTGGTGCTCCCCAATATCGAGAACTCGATTCTCGACGGCCATCGCACGCTGCTCAAGGAGCTGGTGGATAACGAGGCTCGCGTCATCGCCAAGCGGATCGAAGGGCTGAAAACGCGGCAGGAGAAGATCGACACCGTCGTGGCCGAGACCGATCTGCAGCGGTTCTTCGACGACCGTTCCGGTTACTTCTTCGTTTATGACTTCGCCGGCACGCGCATCAATCAGCCGACGAACAAATCCGGCAACGGGCAGAATTTCATCGCCGCCGCCGATAGCGACGGCATGCACTACATCGCCAAATTAATCGAAACGGCGAAGGCAGGCGGCGGATTCCTGCGCTATCGCTACGAAAAACCTGCGAAGGGTGTGCAGCCGAAGATGTCGTACTCAACCATGCTTCCGGGAACCGATTTCATGATCGGCGCAGGTGTGTATATCGATAATGTCGAGGCGGAACGCGCGGCCCTCGCGGGCAAGATCGCGTCTGAAAAAACGAAGTACCTGGTGTATCTGGCGCTGATTTTCGTGGTGCTGCTGTGCGCGATCGGCGCGGCGACGCAGATCATCTCCGGCTCGGTGGCGAAATCCGTGCGGCAATCGGCGACGCGCGTTCTCGAAGGATCGCGGCACGTGGCTTCGGCGTCGCAAAAGCTGAGCGCGCAAAGCCAGACACTTTCCGAAGGCGCCGGCCGCCAGGCATCCGTGCTGGAGAAGACCGGCGCGTCGCTTCAGGAAATCGCAGGCATCACGCTGAGCAACACGGAAAATGCCGCGAAGGCGGACCACTCGGCGAAGCTCGCGCGTTCCGCCGCCGAGCGCGGCGCTTCGGAAATGCAGCAGATGGCCGAGGCGATTCAGGCGATCAACGTTTCAAGCGCCGACATCGCGAAGATCGTCAAGACCATCGACGAGATCGCGTTCCAGACCAACATCCTGGCGCTGAACGCGGCCGTGGAAGCGGCTCGCGCCGGCGAAGCGGGCCTGGGATTCGCGGTGGTGGCCGGCGAGGTCCGGACGCTGGCGCAGCGCAGCGCGGACGCCGCACGCGAAACCACCGGGAAGATCCAGAGCGCGATTTCGAAGACGGCGGCGGGCGTCCACTTGAGCGCGCAGGTGAGCGCCGCGCTCGACGACATCGTGGTGAAGATTCGCCAGGTGGTGGATGTGGCGGCCGAGGTCGCCAGCGGATCGACGAAGCAAACCGCGACCATGCGGCAGATCGACGGCGGCGTGGACGTGATGAATCGCGCGACACAGGAAGTCGCTTCACACGCGCAGGAGAGCGCGGCCGCGGCGGAACAATTGAGTTCGCACGCGGACGCGATGGAGACCGCCGTGGACGAACTGCTGACGCTAGTCGGCGTTCGCGCGTAGGAACTCGAACATCGCAGCGAGCGCCTGGCCGCGATGGCTGACCTGCATCTTCTGTTCGTCGCTCGCCTCGCCGAAGGTGCAGCCGAAGGGCGAATAGAAAAACATCGGGTCATAGCCGAAGCCGTTCGGGCCGCGCTCGGCATCGATGATGCGTCCTTCCACCGATCCGCGAAACGTTTTCACCACCTCGCCGTCGTGCACCAGCGCGATGACGCAGACGAACCTTGCTGTGCGATTTTCGACACCGCGAAGTCTGGCGAGCAGCAGATCGTTGTTATCGCGATCGGTCGCCTCCGGACCGGCATATCGCGCTGAATGCACACCGGGGGCCCCGCCGAGCGCATCCACCTCGAGCCCCGAATCGTCCGCAAACACCCAACCCTGCGTTTTCGAGCCGTAGTAGAGAGCCTTGATGCGCGCGTTTTCCTCGAACGTCGACCCGTGTTCGTCGGGAGGCTCCGCCTGGATCGCCTGAATCTCGAAATCCGGCGCCGCCATCTGAAACTCGCGCAGCTTCCCCGGATTCGACGTGCCGCAATAGAGAATCATTCGAAGCTTTTCTGCAATGCGATCAGCTCGCCGATTCCCTGCCGGGCGAGTCCCAGCAGTTCGCCGAGCTGCACGTCGTCGAACGCGGTTTTTTCCGCGGTCGCCTGCAGCTCTACAAATTTCCCCGCGCCGGTCATGACGACGTTCATGTCGACCTGCGCCTGCGAGTCTTCCTGATAGCACAGGTCGAGCATCGGGACGCCGCCGATGATGCCGACGCTGGTGGCCGCGACGCAATCGATCAGCGGAGATTTTTTCAACGCGCCGAACTTCAGCAGTTGACGCAGCGCGGACGACATCGCGATGTAGGCGCCGGTGATCGCGGCCGTGCGCGTGCCGCCGTCGGCCTGCAGGACGTCGCAATCGAGGATCACACTGCGCTCGCCCAGCGCCGCCAGATCGACCACCGAACGCAGCGACCGTCCGATCAGCCGCTGAATTTCCATCGTGCGTCCCGAAGCGCGCCCCTTCGATACTTCGCGCGCCGTTCGCGTCGCCGTCGCACGAGGCAGCATGGAATATTCCGCCGTGACCCATCCCTTCCCGCTGCCGCGAAGAAATCCCGGCACCGACTCTTCCACCGACGCCGCGCACAGCACGCGCGTGTTGCCGACTTCGATCAGCACGGATCCTTCGGCGGTCATCAAATAATCTGTGGTTACTTTCACCGGCCGCATCTGGGCGGCGTTGCGTTGGTCAACTCTCATGGGTCCTCTTTGGATTTCAGGCGGGATCGGGCGTTTACTTCGCTCCCGATTTTAAAATTTCATAGAACAAGAAAATGATGAGCGCGAATGCCGCAAGAATCAGGAGCGCGCACGGGATCAGTCCACGGTTGGAGCGCGCCGTCGTGCCTCGCCTGGATCCCGCGGGTTTGAATTTCGCCATATCTAAGAATTATCTCCGCGACCGCAAGTGCATGGCGGCCTGGCCGAAGAACTCGTCGAGCGCCCGCAGCGACGCTTCTTCCAGATCGCGCAGCGTGATCGAGACGACGGCGCGGGCGCGCTCCGCCAGAGCCACCTGCGTGGCCAGAAACTGCGCGCGATGATAGCCGCCCGGCTCGCCACCGTCCGCGATCAAAATCGTGGAAAAACATTTTCCGTTTCCGATGATCATCTCATGATAGGAATGATTCACGGCGGGCCCTTCGTACACGTCCGCGGGCGACTTCAACGCAGCGCGAAAAATCTTTTCCGCGGCTCGATCAAGCAGCAGGCGCACCGAGCGTCCACGATCTGAATAGCGCGTATCGCCGAAAAAGGTCAGCTCGCCGTACTCAAACGGAACCTGCTTCAACAGCGAGGCGTAGATGGCGGGCGCGGTCATTCCCGCGCCGTCGACCGCGCCGCTCAGCCGGTCCCACGACAGCGTGACTCGCCCGCGCCAGGTTGCCGATCGCGTCGACTCTTCGGCTCGCTTCCATTCCTTCGATTTTTCCCCGGCCGCATACAGCTTGTTCGTAATCGATTTATAGAGCTCGACGTTCGGCTGGGTGACGAAATTGGTTTTGCGCAACCATGCCAGTCCGAAGACCGCGTAATGGATGAACTGCATGTAGCGCGAAAGCGGCGCACCGGCGGGAATCGTGAGCGCGGCGACCGGATATCCCGCGCGACGCACCAGCGCGAGTTTCTCCGCGGGCGCTCCCTTCGATTGCACAGCAAGAAACACGCGGTCCTGACGCGTGTCGCCCGGCGCGCGATAGTTCGTCATGCGGACGCGCTCGCCGATCACGATCTTGATTCCAGCCCCAGCGGATTTTCCCAGGCTTTCTTCGAAATTCTGTTTGGTCCACATGCCGGCGCAATCCCAGGCCCGCGGCGTGAGCAGCGTGACCTTCGTGCGCCCCTGCAATCCCTGGACGTGCAAAAACGACGCGAGGCGCCACGCGGCGTCGATCTCTTCCGCGGAAAGATCCGTCCCGCCGATCCATTCGCGAAGATTCACTCCGGCGAACGCGAGCGGATAGAGGCTGCCGCGCGTCAGCGGCCCGCTGTGGCGACCCGCGGTGCTGTTCGCCTGATCGATCTGCAACTCGACGCGTGGATATCGCGGCGCCGCGAACTTGTCGAGTAGCGAACCGGTCAGCGTCATGTAAAGGACGTGCCGGGCACGATCGGCGATCTTTTCCAGATTCAAGACCGGCTCATACGACGTCATACCCATTGCCATCGCGACCACCAGCGTGCGCTCCCACACCTCGGATTCCGCAAGTCCGCTGCGACGCTTCATGTCGTTGATGATCGCGTCGAGTTTCGCGGGATCTGTGGAATCGAGCAGATAGAGGCGCGGCCCGCGTCGAAGAAGTCCGGCCGCATGATACATGGCCTTGTCTTCGACCGATCCGCCCATTCCGATCCACAATAAAAACTTCAGCGGCCGAATCCGCGCGTGAATCGCGGAAATTTCCGCTTCGATCTGCTCGGCCCATTCCGGATGCTGCGCGGCCTGCCAGGCGAGCGAGAAGACTCCGAAACCGTTTTTCACGACGCGCGCGTTTTCGATCTCCATGCCGATCGGAATCAGCGCACCGCGCGACGGGTCGAGTGAGACGAGCCCTTTGCGTCGAATCCTCGAATCGAGGGCTTTCAGTCCGCCGAGAAGGGATGCCGCCTGGAGTTTTTCAAAGCACGTTTCGGATTCAGGAACGTCGTGGTGGAGCGACAGGAGCAACTTATTAGATGTAGCACAGCACTAACGCCGCCAATAGCCGGGCCGCGCGTACACCGTCGCGCCCGGGACATCCACCTCGATTTTGATACGGTGATAGCCCGCCGCGGACGAACTCGGAGTGAAGCTCAGCAGATACGAGCTGCGAAATTCCGCGCCGATGATTCCGATCGCGTCTTCAAGTTCGGCCTGTTTGCGGAAGTGAAGCTGAGCGCCGCCGGTCGTACGGGTGAGGATCGAAATCGGATCGCCTTTCTCCGCCGCAGATTCAACGCGCTTGAGCGCCGGGACAAGTTTGCCGAGATCGACGTTTGCCTTGTATCCCTCTTTGTCGGCCCCCGATAGGCCCTGCAAAGAAAATGTATCGGAGACAAATGCTCCCCCGAATTGCGGCAGGCTCAGCGCGAAAATCGAAATGCCGCGCTCCTCGGCGCGTTGTTCAATCGAATCGAGGCCTGCCTCGCTCCCGGCTTCCACCGGCTGCCCGATGATCAGCAAGATTTTCCAGCCTGGACGCACTCGCTGTTCGAGCAGATCGATCGCCTTCCCGGCCGCGTCCAGCAAATGAGCCTTGGAGCCGCTCGGACGAATCTTGCGCATCGCCGTGCGAAGATCGCCGGACTCAAAGGGCTTCGCCAGCCTGACATCCTCGTTATAAAGAATGAGGGCCGAGTGGCCGCGATCGCCCACCAGCAATGCGTCGATCGCGCTGCCCACGCGCGCGATGAACGGCAGATACGACCGCACATCCTGATTCACCTGCACCGCGACCACGACGGAGGCGGGTCCACTGCCGGTGTCGAGATGGACGCGCTGCATCGCGTCGTTGTCGAAGACGCGAAAATCCGGCTCGCCGAGATCGGCAAGGGCGGCTCCTTTCGGCGAGAGCACCAGCGTGGGAACGCTCACCAACCGCACAGGCACGCGAATTGGCGGGGACTCCTGGGCTCGGGCAGCCCAGCACAGCAGAATCGCCGCGATTGTGCGAAGAGCCAAGAACCATTGAACCAGAAGATGCGCACGTGGCGAATCGCCGCCAGCCCTAAATTGCCGAGATGCACGTCGCACGGATATCATAAACGGCGGAGGTTCTTCCGCATGTCCAAGCGATTCCTTCTGATTGCGTGTCTCGCGCTGACCACCGCGTTTTCTGTTTCCGCGCAGCGCGGCGCCAATCTGCCCAAGGCTCCCACCGACGTCCAGCCCGGCAGCATCACCTATGAGGATGTGGCGTATCCTTATCCGGTCCACTACATGCCGCTTACGATGTACGGCCAGGATGTGCGCATGGCTTATATGGACGTGCCGCCTGAAGGGACTCCCAACGGTCACACCGTGATGCTGTTCCACGGGATGAATTTCGGCGGGTTCTATTTCGAAGGACCCATCAACGTGCTGCGCAAGGAAGGCTTTCGTGTCGTGGTGCCGGACCAGATCGGGTTCGGGCGATCGTCGAAGGCGATCATTCCGTACAACTTTAACGACATGGTGCTGAATTCGCGCAAGCTTCTGACCATGCTCGGAGTTTCGAAGGTGATGATTATCGGACATTCGATGGGCGGGATGCTCGCCACGCGATTTGCCGCGTCATTCCCCGACATTACCGAAAAAGCCGTGATCTATAACCAGATCGGTTTGAAGGATCCGCGCTATGACCGGCCGTGGGGCAGCGCCGACGACTCCTACAAACGCGCCATGGCGCAGACCGACGATCAGCGCTGGGGCGGGTTCTGGGCGAACATCAATCGCTACTTCCCGCCGGGTGCGTGGAAGCCGGAGTACGAGAAATATGTCCGCATTCTCTATGCCCCGACGCTTTCCTCGGAATGGCCGCGCCTGGCGATGGTGCGGTCGATCTATCAGCAGATTCTTTTCCTCGATCCGGTGGATTCGGACTGGGCCAAGATCAAAGTGAAGACGCTGATCCTGGGCGGCGAGGCCGACACGCCGGACTACGCTGAAAGGTCACGTCACATCGCGTCGATCATTTCCGGAGCGCAGATCGTGCTGCTGCCGGGGCTCGGTCACGTGCCGCATTTGCAGGCACCCGAAATGTTCTATCCGCCGCTTTTGAAATTTCTGAAGAGCGATTTGACGGGATCGAATTCCGCGCGATAAACAACTCTTGCATTTCGCATTTGCGCTCACTACACTGGGTCTTTCCGAACACGCGCCTAACCAGCGCGGCCGTAACGTTACCCCAGACGGATGCGAAAAATAAGCGATTCTGCGGGGAATTCGCGGAGGGATCTCCCGAAATCTCGAACCGGCATCGCCGGGCTTGACGAAATTACCTTCGGCGGGCTTCCCAAGGGCCGTCCGACGCTGGTGTGTGGAAGCGCCGGCTGCGGCAAGACTATGTTCGGGCTGGAATTCCTGGTGCGCGGCGCGCAGGAGTTCGACGAGCCCGGCGTCTGCATCTCCTTCGAGGAAACGCCCGCGGACCTGGCGGCGAACGTCGCTTCGCTCGGCTTCGATCTCGTGAAGCTGCAGCGCAAGAAGCAGCTCGCCGTCGATTACATCTTCATCGACAAGAATGAAATCGCGGAGACGGGCGAGTACGACCTGGAGGGATTGTTCGTGCGGCTGGACGCCGCCATTCGCTCGGTGGGGGCGAAACGGGTCCTGCTGGACACGCCGGAAGCTCTATTTGCCGGGCTGTCCGACGAGGGCGTGCTGCGCAGCGAACTGCGCCGCCTGTTCCGCTGGCTGAAGGCGAAGGGCGTAACCGCGATCATCACCGGGGAACGCGGCGAAGGTACGATCACGCGCCATGGCCTCGAAGAGTACGTTTCCGATTGCGTCATCCTGCTGGATCATCGTGTTCAGAATGACGCGGTGACGCGCCGTCTGCGCGTCCTGAAATACCGCGGATCGACGCACGGCACCAGCGAATATCCGTTCCTGATCGACGACCATGGAATTTCGGTGCTGCCGGTGACATCGCTCGGATTGACGCATCCGGCGTCCAACGAGCATATCTCCACCGGCATTGCGGAACTCGACGGCATGTTCAGCGGCGGGGGCTTTTATCGCGGAAGCAGCGTTCTGATTACCGGGACGGCAGGCACCGGAAAATCGAGTGTCGCGGCCCACTTTGTCGATGCGGCCTGCCGGCGCGGCGAAAAAGCGGTCTATCTTTCCTTCGAAGAGTCGCCGCAGCAGATCATCCGCAACATGCGCTCGATCGGGCTCGATCTGGAGCGCTGGGTTTCCGAGGGACGGCTTCATATCGAGGCGGCGCGGCCGAGCACCTTCGGGTTTGAAATGCACCTGGTCCGAACGCATCAGATGCTGGAACGGCACAAACCCAGAGTGGTTGCGATCGACCCCTTGTCGGGACTGCTGCCCGGCGGATCGACCCACGACGTGACCACGCTGGTGCTGCGGATCGTCGATTTCATCAAGGGACGCGGCGCGACGGCTGTGTTTACCTCTCTTTCCGGCTTCGACGACGCGCAGGTCACGGATCTGAGCATTTCGTCGCTGGTCGACACCTGGATTCTTCTGCGGAACATCGAGGTGAGCGGGGAACGCAACCGGCTGCTGTATGTTCTGAAATCGCGCGGCATGGCGCACTCGAACCAGATTCGCGAGTTCCTGCTCACCTCCCACGGCGTTCAACTGCGCGATACCTATCTGGGACCCGGAGGCGTCCTGACGGGGTCGGCCCGGGTGGCGCGCGAGGCCGAGGAGCGGCGCAATGAATTGCTGATGCAGTCGGAAATCCGCCGCCGCGAGGCCGCCCTGGCCGCCTCCATGCGGGCCCTGGACGCGAAAATCGAGGCATTGCACGCCGAAAGAGAAACACATAGCAGAGAATTGGAGTCCATTACTGGACAGGACGAGATGCGGAGAAGTGCCATCGTGAGCGATCGGGACGAATTGAAGCGCAGCCGAAGTCTGGTCGAGGATCGTCCGGCGAAAGGGGCGCGACCCAACGGTCGTGTGAGCAAATCATGAAATCAGCGCAACACCGGAAAACAGACGGAAAAGCGAAACGCAAGATTTCGGCAAAGCGGGTATCCGGAGGACAGAAGTACGACTTGAGGCTTTACGTGGCGGGGCAGACGCCGCGATCGCTTCAGGCTTTGAGCAATCTTAAACGGATTTGCGAGGAGCATCTGGCCGGAAACTACCGGGTGGAAATTATCGACCTGCTTCAGCAGCCGCAACTCGCGGCCGGCGATCAGATCCTGGCGATCCCGACGCTGGTCCGTGCGATTCCCAAGCCGGCCCGAAAGATTATCGGCGATTTGTCCAATACGGAACGCGTGTTGGTGGGGCTCGATGTAAGGCCCCATTAAGGAGACCTCCTGATATCCCGCAAGAAGTCAACGGGAGCCGCATCTGGCCCGACCGGACCGCGGTTGTTGCGCCTGTACGTCGCTGGCTCGAGTCCCCGGTCGCTGCGCGCCGTTCAGAACGTGAAACGGATGTGCGACAGCGAGCTCCATGGCCGTTATTGGCTGGAAGTCGTGGACGTTTATAAGGAACCGGACCGGGTGCGCGAAGACCAGATCGTGGCGATTCCAACGTTAATCAAGCGAGCCCCGGGGGTGGTCCGGCGCATGATCGGCGACTTATCTGAAACGTCTCTTCTCCGGCGGGGTCTAGATCTGTAGGTCCTCTGCATGCAACCCATGGCTGGAATTCGACGAAGCTCAACTCACTCCGATCCGAAAACGCGGGTCTCGCGCCGATCGCCCAGCCTGCGTGCCCGGCTGGAGGAGGCTGAGGCGACGATTCGCGCCATCGAAGAAGGCGTGGTCGACGCGGTCGTCGTCAATGGAGCGAACGGACCCCAGGTTTATACGCTCGAGGGCGCGGATCATCCCTACCGCGTCCTGGTGGAGCAGATGCCCGAGGGCACCATCACGCTCGATTCGAACGGATTGATCCTGTACTCGAACCGGCAATTCGCCGCGCTGGTGGGAACGGCGGAAGATTCCATCACCGGATCGGACTTCGGCCGGTTCATGGCGCCACGGGACGCAAACCTTTTTGCCGGGCTCGCCGATACGGCCGCGCTGCGCGGACAAAGCGCGGGGGAACTGGATCTGCGCGGGATCCGCGGCGGCCTGATTCCGGTGCGGCTCTCGTTGACCCAGATCGATCTGAGCGGCATGAAGACGCTCTGCATCGTCGCGACCGATCTGCGTGAGCAGCGCCGCAGCGAAGCCATCCTCAAGGACGAGCAGCTCTCGCGCCTGATCCTGGAGCAGGCCGGCGAGGCGATCGTCGTAATCGATACCGAAGGCCGCGTCATGCGTTGCAGCGAATCGGCACGGAAACTGGCCCGCGCGCCCATTCTTTCCAACCAATTGGACGCGGCGTTCGCGTTCGGGGGGCCGGACGGACCGGTCAATGCGGAGCGCATCCTTTCCGCGATGCGCCTGGGCCAGCCGATGCGCGGCGTGGAGGCCACCATTCGCAACGCCGCCGCCGGGACCTCCGCCGTCCTGCTCAGCGCCAGCCCGTTGTTCGACCCCTTCAACGCATTGCTCGGCTGTGTGATCACCCTGACGGATATCACCGATCGCAAGGCGAGCGAAGAAGCCCTGGCGCGCCAGACCGAGGAATTAAGCCATGCCAACAGCGATCTCCGCCAGTTCGCGCATTCCGCCAGCCACGACTTGCGCGAGCCCCTGCGCCAGCTCGCCGTCTTCAGCGAACTGCTGCAGCAGAAATATCACAACAAGCTCGACCCCGAAGCCGTGCAGCTCATCGCCTACACCGTCGACGCCGCGCATCGGATGGAAGGATTACTCAAGGGATTGCTCGACTACACGCAAGCCACCGGTTCCGCGGCGGCTCCGGTCGAACGGAGCGATCCGAATGAAGTGATGCGCAAGACGATGGCGACCTTTGGAACGCGGATCGCCGAAAGCGGCGCCCGGATCGAGTGCGAGCTGCTGCCGCTGCTCGACGTTCACGAGATCCACCTGACCCAGTTGTTTCAGAACCTGATCGGCAATGCCCTGAAGTATCGCGGCGAGGATCCGCCGGTGATCCATGTCGCGGGCCGCCGCCGCGACGACATGTGGCAGATTTCGGTCACGGATAACGGAATCGGGGTGCCACCCCATTATCGGGAACAGATTTTCCATCTGTTCAAACGCCTGCACGGAGGCGGGAAATATTCGGGCAGCGGCATCGGCCTGGCGATCTGCCAGAAGATCGTCCAGCGCTATGGCGGACGGATCTGGGTGGAATCGGCCGGCAAGCAGGGAGCAAGGTTCGTGTTTACCCTCCCCGGAGCGAGCCTGTGAATCCGGCATCACCGGATGCAATTTTCGTGCTCCTGGTGGAGGATAGCCCCGCCGATGTGTTCCTGGTGAGCCACGCCATGGAGCAGGAGGGCCTCGATTTCACGCTGGAACTGGCCGACGACGGCGACGCGGCCATCGCGATCATCGATCGTGTGGACACCGAGGCGTCACATCCGGCTCCCGACCTCCTGCTGCTCGACATCAACGTTCCGCGCCGCACCGGAAACGACGTTTTGGAGCGCGTCCGCCGCAGCCCGCGCTGCATGGGAATTCCTGTGGTGATGATCAGTTCCTCCGATTCTCCCGTCGATCGCCAGCGCGCCTTCGACCTCGGGGCCACGGAATATTTCCGCAAGCCTTCGACCCTGGACGAGTTTCTGAAACTCGGCCACGTCGTGCGTCGGGTCGCGATGGCTCGTGTCCACGAGCGCCACCCACACCAGCAGCCCACTTCAACACCCGAGCGCGTGTAAACTGGGACTGGAGGAATGGCCGAGTGGTTGAAGGCGGCGGTCTTGAAAACCGTTAGCGGGGTGACTCGCTCGGGGGTTCGAATCCCTCTTCCTCCGCCAGATCTCCCGTCCGGATTTTCGCGGACCTCACCTGCCACCACTGTTCTCCGCTGGTCTGCATGTCGATAATCTGCAGTCCCGAATCGAATACGCCCTCGTCCTCAATGCAGTAGCGCACTTCCGCCAGGATGAAGTGGTGGCTCACCTGGAGCTGCAGGATCGAGCCAGGCTCAAAGCCGAGCAGCGTGCGGATCCGGAGTCCGTTGTTGGAAACATCCACAACTTCAAACTCGATGCGCGTCGAAAAAGTCGGGTAGACGATGCGCAGCAGGCCGATGCCCTGGGTGGGAATGCGCTGCTCGCGGCGGCGCTCCGGTCCCCGATAGGCCACGGATGCGAGCCGCGGCGCGGTGAAATTTCGAATGAACTGCGCCGCCGACGCCAGCAGGTCGCGGCAGGCTCCGCAACGAAACACGTGTTCTTCCAGGGTGACGATTTCGTCGCGCGTGGCCCGGCCGGCCAGGTAGAAATGCAGATCGGTTTGGTGAACGTGCACGCCGCACTCTCCCGCCCGGGCGGGTCCTGAATGCAGCTCGCACGACACCCAACGAACCCGCCGCCCGGATTGCGAAACGATTCAATCGAGTGTAGAATCACCCTGCGACAAAATGCAAGAAAAATGTTTTCGTAGCCCGATAGTCCCGCCTCGCCACGCGTAAAATCGGCCGATTCTTTGCCGAACGGCATAATTCGTTCTCGTCGATTCTGATGCTTTTCGGCGGCTCGTCCTATTGAGCCTTCTTCTGCTTGTCGAGCTCGGTGTAGAATTCCTTCTCTTTCAAATTGATGTGTTCCTGATATCCACGTGGATCGATGAACGGATTCACCTCGCTCTTGCCCAGCCTGGGATATTTCTCGTTCAGGCCGTAAAACACGCCGTGCGACGCCAGAAAGACGTCAACGTGCATCGCGCGCAG
>JAIQFJ010000092.1 GCA_020073325.1 Terriglobia bacterium
GGCGCAAGCGCGTCGTATTTCGCCAGCACGTCCTCAATGCGCGCCAGCCCCGCCTGCGTCTGCGCGACGCGGCGCTGCACCGACGAAAGCTGCGCGGCCGTCTGCTGTCGCTGCACCTTCATCTGCTGCAGGCGCGCTTCGTTTTCGCGCACCGTAGTCAGGGCCGATTCGTAATCGGCTTTCTTCAAATCGAAATCCTGCTTGGCGATCAGGTTGTACCCGTACATCTTCTCGGCGTTATCCAGCAGCATCTTGGTCCGCTTCGCCTCGCCGCGCGACCGCTCCAGCGTCGCTTCGGCCGTCTTGATGCTTTCATCGGCGACGCGGATGCCTTGTTCGGCCGCCGCCGCATCGGCTTCGGACGACGCCACCATCGCCTTCTGCGCCGCAACGTCCGCCTGCGCCTGCACGTGCTCGATCCGCGCCACGACCTGATTCTTGCGGACGCGGTCGCCTTCCCGCACCAGCAGTTCCACGATCCGGCCCTGCGCGTTTGCTCCGATGTTGATGTAATTTCGAGGCTTAACTTCGCCCGACGCGGTCACGAGCGCCGTCAGGTCGGTACGTGTGACGGAGCCGCTCTGCACCGTCACCAGGTCGCGCTGGCTCCAGCGCATGCTCCCGTAAACACCCCCGGCCACCAGTACAGGCACAAGGATCACGAGCGTAATCTTCCACTTACGTTTCACTGTCTGGGTAACCCCCGCATCCATTTAGGACGAGATTTTCGGGATGAAAGTTCCGGTTAGCGCGTCTTCCTCTATTTTAAGACGTGCGAGGGTCCCATTTCTTGCAGATCAAGCGTAAATTTATGTGGAGGCGCTACGTTATGTTGACCTTCGCGCCGTCGAACGACGTAAAGGAGAATCCATTGAAGGTCTCGCCGAACGTGTGCCGCACATCCTGCAAAATGCGGATCGCGACCTTCTCGCCGAGCCGCAGCGACTCAGTGTAATCGCTGCGATAATGCACCCCCGCCATATTTCGCCCGATCGCGACATTTGCCGCGAGTTTGTTCAACTCGCCGCCCACGGTCATCATGGATGCGTCCGCGCCCGTATAAGGGACCAGCGTCTGTCCGTCGGAGGAAACCTGAACCGGATTCGCAATCGGGAACGATTCGTCGAACATCGCCTTCAGCATGGTGACGCACGCCCCGGCGACCGTCGCGTGCCCCGCGCCATAGGACGGATGAATCGGGCAGCCTTCCGGGAAAGCCTGCGGCAGCAACCACGCTCCAAATTGCGTTTTGATGCGATTCAATGCGGCCGATTGCAGCACATCGGCGTGAATCGGATACGCGCCTTTGCCGGCCATCTGATTGTGGACCAGTCCGCCGAACTCCTCCGGCCGCAATCTGCGATGTACGAACCACTTTTGGAACCAGACCGCCTTGAGCGCGCGCGTGGACGGCTCCGGAACCATGGCCGCGAAAAACGGTCCGCCGAAGGTGCCGAACCCAACCTGCGTTTTCGACCCCCGATATGGATTCGAGGCGCTGGGTGTGGCTCCCATCCCGCCGCCGGTCAGCGGATCGCCCGGGTCGGGCGGCATCATCAGAATGTTCGCCGCGTTGAAGTACGCCTGGAAGAGAACGTCCATGTGGACCCACGCGGCCATATCGCGAGGATTGCGCAGCAGCATGCGGTTGTCGAACTGGTTCGGCACGGAAGGTAGATTTCCGTTCTGCGCGGCCAGCCAGCTTGCGTAGTCGGTCAGATGATCCGATCCCGGCGCGAAGGTCCGAATCTTCTGGTCCACCATCTGCGCCCCGTATTGCACCGGTCGAACCAGGAATTGGGAAATATAGGGTCCGACGGTGTCGCCGGCCGTGAATCCGCGGAACAGCGTTTGCGGCGTGACTTTGCCGTTCACCTTCGGACCGCGAAAGTCCGACAGCTTCGACAATTCATCGCAGGCGCTCTGCACCGCGGCGCTGGCGGCATAATCAGTGAACGGAATGTCGCGCAGCAGAGCCATCCAGCACAACTCCACCATTTCTCCGGCGGCTTCAGCGCTCGAGAGCGCGGGCGCAGGCGGCTGGCTGAGCGCATGCGAATCCATCCCTTCCATGTCGAAAGCGACACCGGAAAGCGGGTTCACCAGCTTCATCTGCGCCGACGGATCCGAGGCGCCCATCAGGACCTTCTCCATCTCCGCCGGCGACGAACTGGCGAGCGCGTTCAGCAACGTCGTATACGCATTGGGGTCCACCTCACCCAGTGCGTTATGCGGAAGCGCTTTGGAAAAATTCCCCCAGCGAGCCGCATAGCGGCTCTCATCTCCATTCGATACGTGGTCAGGAAGCGGCTGAATGCGATCCGCAAGTGCAGCCTGAAGGCGAAGGCGGTAAGCTTCCTGGCGTCTTTGTTCCTCATTATTGGATGGAAACGCGGCCAAGCCGCGCGAGGATGCTGCCAGGACCCCGGCCGTCGCCGAAAAAACCGAACGTCGGGTGTACTTCATTGTAGGACTACTTCTGACAGTATACAGCACCAAATGCGTAACGTGACGTTTCGGGGCGAACCGCCCTGACACGCCCGATCAGTATAGGGCGGTTCGCGATTTTCTTGAATACTGAAACGGCTACTTAGCGTTTGAGACTTAGCCGCGGAGAGAAAGGCCGAAGGAAGGAGAATCCGAGGTGCCGCTCACCTTGATCGGCAGCACGGCGCCGGCGCTCTTGTGGCTGAAAAAGCCGTCGATCGCTTTCAGCAGGACCGATTTGAATCCGGTAGTGGTCTGCGACAATTTCGCATTGAGGCGGGCGGTGCCGCGCATGTCGAGTTTCCTATCGAGCATCCCGTAAGTTCCATCCAGCGCGACGGCGACGCCCGGGACATCGAAATTCAGATTGGTGAACGTCATCGTCCCGTTCGCCAGCTTGAACCGGCCGCGGAAGTTCGAGGCGACGGTATCGGTCGGCGGCGCTTCCGGCTCGCCCTGGCCGCGGTGGCTCAGTTCGTTCACCTTCTCCTGCACGTCGAGCTTCGAAAAACGCGCGTGGCCGATGGCGAAGACTCCGTCGAGCTGCAATTTTTCGATGACGTCGATATCGCCCGGCGGAATCACGATTTTGCTGCGGAAGCTGATCGCGCCGTTCATGGGCGGATCGTTGGACGGCACGGCGAGCCATAATATATCGCGCAGCGATCCGCCGTTGACGATGCCGTCGAGCGAGACGGTCTTTCCGGTCGCGCCGGGGAGCTTCTCCACTTTCCCGCGCGTCTCCACCGGCGTATTCCCGAAATGCCCGTTGACGGAATCGAGATAGGTGTTGCCGTCGGTTCCATCGACGCGCGCGCGGAATTCCGTGGTGAGATGCACTGCGTGCCGGGCTACTCGCAGCGCGAAATCCGGAGTATCCGTGCGGCCTTCGACATGAATCTGGTCGAGCGTGCCCTGATAGTTTCCTTCCGAGGAAAGCTTGCCGCTGATGCCCTTGAATACACCCAGATCGGCATCGCGAAACGTGTAGGTGCCGGAAACGGGCGTTCCCGCGGGCTCGTCATTCCACGGGCCGAATTTTCCCCGAGTCTGAATTTCGCCCGGAGGCTTGGCATTCTTGAGAACCGCCTGGAACGTCATCGCCTGATCGGGACCAGCGCCGTGCAAGGTTAGCTTGTAAATGTCGAACTGCAGGGGATCTTTTCCCGCCTTCTTCGGGAGAACGGTGAGAACCGTCCCGTCGGCGACGATGCGGCCGATGCGGAAATGCGGCGGATTGTCCTTATGCGGCTTCGGCTCGGCTGTGGAGCCGTCGCGCCGCGGCGGAACTGTGATCTTAAGACCCTCCAGACGCACGTCGTTCACGTTTCCGCGCAGCGCGGAAATCCAGTTGGTCTCGGCCGCGATGTTGCGGATCTCGATCAGCGGAACCGGCTCGGGACGATCTTTGTCCTGCACAATGACGCGGCCGGTGCGAATCGTAATGCGCGGGAACAGTTCGACGTGCAGATCGGAGACCTGGACCGCATCTCCGTACTTTTCGTGAATCATCGCCAGGGCGTGCGATCGTACATACCGGGCGCCGGCGAACGCCGCGACGGCAACCACCGCGACGATCGCCGCGAGAATCGCCAGCGACCGGCGCACCCAAGGAGAAGCGAAGTAGTTCACCCGCGGATTTGCAATGCATGCAGGATTCCGCGGCGTTCTTTCAAGCGATCAAACGCGCCGATGCCCGTGGCGCCTGGGTCCGGATGCAGATTTTGCGCACACCGGGCAAAAGTTGCGCCGCAGACCGCATACAATGGTGAGGCTTGACAGCTATGCTAATCCGATCTGCTTTCGCATTGCTGATGTTTACCTTCGTGCTGAGCGCGCAGCCGCAGTTTCAGCTCGAAAAACAACAGGGCAAGACCATCCTGCTGTTCACCCCGCATCCCGATGACGACACGTTCTGCTGCGCCGGAACGCTGGCGATGCTTCAAAAGGGCGGCAACAAGATCCACATTTTCATCTACACGAACGACGACAAGGGATCCTACGACTTCGACATGACCAGCGAACGGCTGGCGCAGATCCGCATGAAGGAGGAAGAGGATTCGTGCAAAGTGCTGGGCATTCCGAAGATGAATATCCACTGGCTGGAGTATCACGACGGAATGCTCGAATACGCGAACACGCGCGATCTTGTCGAGGAGGTCACGAAAATCATACGCGAGTACCGCCCCGACATCGTCATGACGATCGATCCGGGGTCTGAATATGTTCGCTGGCACAAGACGGATCACCGTATGGCGGCAAACAACACGCTGGACGCGGTGCGCGCGGCGGAATTTCACCTCTACTTTCCCAATCAGAAACTTCATGAAGGGCTGCTGCCGTGGAAAGTGCCGGTGGAGGCTTATTTCTACGTCACGCCGCAGGACGCGAATTACTGGGTGAACATCGACAGCGTGCTCGACCTGAAACTCACCGCTGCGTCGATGCACGTCAGCCAGTTCGAACCGTCGATGTCGCACTATCGCGCCGACTGGGACCCGAAAGAGCTGGAAAAAATGAAGCAGGGGCTGCGCGGACGCCAGGCGAAAAAAGACGGCCATACCGTGGAAGCCTTCCGCATCGCGACCCAGTTTAATCAACAATGAAAACCGGAATCCTGCTGGCCGTTGCTGCGACCCTCGCTCTGCCGATCGAGGCGCAGCGCGTCGAACTCGACAAGATCGAGGGAAAAACGGTGCTGCTGTTCAGCCCGCATCCCGACGACGACATGTTCTGCTGCGCCGGAACGCTCGCGCTGATGGCGAGGCATCGCAACAAGATCCACATTTTCATTTACACCAACGGCGACAAAGGCTCGCTCGATCCGGAAATGTCGAGCGAACGCATGGCGTCGATCCGCATGAAGGAAGAGATCGCCGCGAGCAAGCTGCTGGGCATTCCGGAGACAAATATTCACTGGCTGGAATATCACGACGGTATGCTCGAATACGCCAACCCGCGCGATCTGGTCGAAGAAGTGACGAAGATCATCCGCGAGTATCGGCCGGATGTCGTGATGGCTCCCGATCCCGGATCGGAGCAGGTGCGCTGGCACAAGACCGATCATCGGATGGCGGCGAACAATACGATCGACGCGATCCGCGCCGCCGAGTGGCATCTGTATTTCCCCAACCAGCGATTGCACGACGGCCTGCTGCCCTGGAAGGTCCCGGCGGAGGCGTATTACTACGTGACTGACAAAGACGCGAATGCGTGGGTGAACATCGATTCGGTGCTGGACCTGAAGCTCGACGCCGGAGCCGCGCATGTCAGCCAGTGGTCGCCGTCGACTGAAAAATATCGCGACGATTGGGACCCGAAGGATCTGCAAAAGACGAAAGACGGCCTGCGCGCGCGGCAGTTGAAGAAGGACGGCCACACGGTGGAGGCATTCCGTATCGCCGGCGGATTCAATCAGCAATGAGCGATCTGGCGATCCTTGGCGGCAAGCCGGTCCGGACGCGTCCTTTCGCGCCATGGCCGCAGTATCTGCCCGCCGATGCTGCGCGGATGCAAGCCGTTATTGAAAGCCGGCATTGGGGCGGCTATCCGATGCCGTCGCGGTACGCGCGCGAATTTGCCGATCGATTCGCCCAGTTGCACGGAGCGAAATACGGGCTGTGCGTCGCCAATGGGACCATCGCGCTGATCGCCGCGCTGCAGGCAGCCGGAATCAAGTTCGGCGATGAAGTGATCGTCCCCGCCTACACCTGGGACGGCACTGCGACGGCGATTCTTTTCGCAGGCGCCGTGCCTGTGTTTGCCGACGTCGATCCGGACACGTATTGCCTGACCGCCGCCACCGCGGAGAAGTGCATCACGCCGCGGACGCGCGCGATTCTGCCGGTGCACCTCGCCATGCGCTTCGCCGATATGGACGGGTTGACCGCGCTCGCGACCAAACACGATTTGCGGATCGTCGAAGATTGCGCGCACGCGCATGGCGGCTGCTATCGCGGGCGCGGCGCGGGATCGATCGGCGACCTGGGCTGCTTCAGCCTGCAGGAATCGAAGCTGATGACCGCGGGCGAAGGCGGCATCGTCATCACCAGCGACCTGCGCGCGTTCGAGCATCTGCAATCGCAAGTCAACTGCGGCCGTGCGAGCATGACGGACCAGTTCGAGCAGCGCGTGCTCGGGCTGAACTATCGCATGACGGACCTGCAGGCCGCGCTGCTGATCGGGCAGCTCGATATGTGGCCGGATTTGCAGGCTCGGCGCGATGCGGCGGCGAAGCGGCTCAGCGCGGGGCTGGCGTCGATTCGTGGAGTGCGTCCGTTGCCGGAACAAGCCGAGATCACGCGGTCGGCGATCTATTGCTACGTGTTTCAATACCGGCCGGAGCGCGCGGGAGTGTCGCGCGATCTGATCGCTGCGGCGCTCGAAGCCGAGGGCATCCCCTGCGACGGGCGATTCTATGAGCCCGTGTATCGCAGCGACCTGTTCTATGCGACTCCCGAAAATTGTCCGCAGCTTCGAACGGATTATTCGGGCGTGCATTGCCCGGTCTCAGAACGCGCGGCTTATGACGAGGCGCTGTGGCTGCCGCAGTTCCTGCTGATCGGCGAAACTTCGGACGTCGACGATATGCTCGCGGCGGTGGAAAAAGTGATGCACAATTTCGATGCGCTATCGAGGGCGGACCCGGCGTTGGCGGGATTGAAGTCGATGAGCCGTGCGGAGCGTCCCAAATATCAGCGCGCGCAGAATTACTGACTACCTCGCTGTCCCGGGCGTTTCTTTCAATTTGCCGAGCAGTTCGTAGATCGAAATGAGGCCGGTGTTCAGCATACGTTCGCCGGTTCCGGCCTCGGTCGGCACGACGGTGCTGTCGGCGCCGTAGCCTCCGCGCACTGCGGCGGCGATGGTCGGGAAATAGGCGAAGTATCCGTTGGTATAACCGATCAGAAACGAATTGGGCAGCGGACTGCGCGAGCGCAACTGCGTTTGAAATTCGACGAACGGCTCGCCCGGCATGCCGACGAAGGCGATGTCCTGATTGATCACCAGCGTCGTTACGGGAAGCTGCATGTGGTCGGCCAGGAGACGGCCCGCGCGGATTTCCTCCATGTGATAGCGCTCTTCCAGGACCGGCTTCAGCTTTTCGAGATTCCAGCGATTGCGCGCCTCGAGCACTACGGTCTTGGTCTGCAGCTTCGCATTTGCCGGAGCCGCGGTGCGAATCGTGCGCGCGACACGCACGGCTTCGGCGCCCAGCTTGCGGCCAGTTTCTTTCATCAGCTCGACTGCGTCTTCGGTCAGCGCGGTCTTGTCGTAATAAGGATTGATGTCGCCGGGAGCGCCTTGCAGGAAAAACGCCATGCCGCCGAGCTGCTGCTCGACGTAGCGGCGCATCTCGCCGGGATAATCGGGCGAATAGTCCAGATTCTCGGGGCCGAGCACCACCGGGTGGCAGGAATAATGAACCAGGATCGCGAGCGGTGCGCCGCTGGCGCGATCGATGCGGATCACGCCGACGGTCGGGTCGACCGGAAACGTCGTAGAGATTTTCGTTTCGTTTCGCCAGAACATTTGAACGGAGCCGTCGGGGGCGAGGTAGCGTCGGTTGAATCCGAGATAAATTTGTCCCCAGGCATTCCCGATTTTCGCGGGCACCATCGACTTCGCCGCCGATTCGATCGCGGCCGCGACGCGCGGAATCGCGTGGCGCACGGCTTCGGGCGACGCTGCATAGGTCGGGCCGGAATGCGTATGCGATGCGTGGAAGATCACTTCATCGACCGATCCGCGCGCAGCGGCGCGGATTTCGTCCATCACCGGCGGCTCAAACGTGTAGCAGAGATCCAGCGTCACGATGGCGATCTTGCGCGCGCCATCGGAAAGCGCAAGCACGCGCGCCTCGACCGGATCGAGCGTGCCTTTCGAATAGCGGACCGCGTAGCCGGCCATGGGAATGCCGACCGGCGGATCGAGGTCGGCCTTGGCGACTCCGGCGCGAAATTCGGCGCGTGCGGACAGCGCCACGAACAAGAGGATCGCAAGCTTTGCGCTAGTCATTGCCCAACCCCGGAAGTTCCTTGAGTAGACCGCGTAGTTCGAACAGCTTCACGACGGCGCGATCGACGAGACGTTCGCCCGTGCCGACCTCGACGGTCGTGTTGTAATCCGCCCCATAGCCGCCTTCGACGGATGCCAGAATCGTCGGGATGTATCCGGCCCAGGCGCCGCCCGCCGAATAGGAATAGCCGAAGATCATGGAATTGCCGCACTCGGCTTTTTCGCGAAACGTGATTTGATGATCGACGAATGGCTCTCCGGGGAACGCGGCGAAGCACAGCGCGCTGCCGATCGCCCCGGCGGTCCAGCCGATCGGAATTTTTTCCTGCGGCTTCCAGCGATTCTTCACTTCGAGAATTTCCGACGTCGTTCGAAGTTCGCCTGCCACTGGCTTTGCCCGGCTCATCGCCGTCACTACGGCCTTGCCGAGGGTCTGACCCGCTTCTTCGACGGCCTGAAATCCGTCGGGATCTTTGTCGCGATACGGATTGATGTCGCCCGCGCCGCCCTGCACAAAAAGACACATCGCACCGGGGATCTGCGCTTCTACATAGCGCTTCATCGCCCCCGGGTAGTCAGCGGAATATTGCAAATTGTCCGGGCCGAGCAGTGAAGGATGACACGCATAGTTCACCAGCACCGCGCGAGTCTTGCCGCTGTCTTTGATCAACACGACGTTCACCGTCGGATCCTGCGGATGCGACGGAAGCTTTTCGGCATTACGCCACCACATGGATGCCTGTCCGTCCACCACTTTGCGGCGATTGAATCCGAGATAGGCGCGACCGGTAGCGAACTCGACGGCGGCGGGAAACATCGCGGCATGCGCTTTGCCGATCGCGTCGATCATTTTGTCCTCGGCTTCGGAGTACCACGCCGAGCGCTTTTCCCAGGTCAGCGGACCGGAATGAGTATGCGACGAACTGATGATCGTGGTGCGCACGCCGAACTTCTGGCGCGCCGCATCGCCGACGCGGGTGGAAACGAACGATCGCAGATCAGCAGTGACCAGCGCGACGCTGTTTCCGCCCGATTCGAGGATTAGGACCGTCGCATAGAGCGGATCGTGCGTGCCCGTCGCATTGCCTTTTCGTGCGGAGTAGCCGCCCATTTCGTGGCCCACCGGCGGAGTAATATCGACCCGCGCGACACCGGCCCGAAAATCCGCCGCGGCCAGCGGGAGAGCGAGAGCGAAGATCGCAAATCGCATGATCTTCAGATTAGCCGCGAATGAACGCGAATGCACGCCGGTCGGTCAAGGACGCCTCCTAATGCGGACGCCCGTGTTGGTTCCTTCCGGAAATGCCAGCACCAGCGTGCCCCCGGCGTCGGTCTCCACGTCCGACAATTCTTCTTCGTCAATCTCGACGTCGTAGTGCGACTTCGGAACCAGGTTGAGGACGAACACCGCTTCCGCATCGGCGCGGAATTTCGTGGCGTCGCGATTTTCGGCGCTCATCAACAAAGCATCGCCGATCCGCACGGGTTTCGTCGCGACTCCGGACCGCAGCGTCTCGATATGGCCGTCGCGGAAAAGCTGCAGATGGCCGTCGAAGTATCCGATCCAGGTGGCATCCTCGTCCCAACTGGTGCGCGCGAAGACGTGGCCCGTGGCGCCGTCGTGAAAGACCAGCGGGATGTGAAAATAGCTCAGCCCGGGCTGATACGGATTCGCCCAGAAAAATTCGTACACCGCACCCAGGCCGCCGCGCATCAGGAATCGATCCTGCATCAGCCAGCCCTGCAGAAACTGGCTTTCGAGCGCGTTGTCGTCATAAGCGACCATTGCCAGTTCCGTCGCGCGGGAAAACGTGGCCTCCGCGATATCGGGCTCGCCGTTGCGGACGTACACAGGGACCCGATATTCGTTCTCCGGCGCATCCAGCGGACTGGGATAATGCCCCGCGAGTTCATCGACCGGAAGATTCTTGAAATAGGACGGAGCGGAATCGCGCAGGTCGATCTTCAGGTTGTCGCGGATCGCGTGCAGCATTTCGTAAAGCGCGTAAAGGTGCTCGCGCGCGATCGCGGGTTTGCCGCTTTCGATCCGCTTGACGACGGTTCCTCGCCACCATTTCAGAACGATGTCGCGCAGAATCGCTTCGCCGTGGTCGGGCAGGCGGTCGGCGATGGCAATTGCGGCCAGGGTGCGGGCACTCTGCCGTTTGGCGTCGTCGGGCGACGCAGCCAATGCTTTTTCGATCTTCGCAACCAGCCGGTCCGATTGGGCCTTCGTCATGACCGGAGCGCACCAGTCGAACACCAGCGCGAGCTGGCGAAGATCCTGCGTCTCGCCGAGCGCCCACTCGACGGCTTTTTTCGCCGCGGCGTCGTCCTTAGCTACTTGATAGTAGAGCGCCCAGGCGAATCCGGGCTCAGGCATCGGGGCGCCGCCGGAGATCAGCGTGTCGAACTGAGTCCAGCGCATTGATTGGCGGGATCGCTCGCGCTGGAGCAGGCGGAGGCGCTGTTTGGTCAGCAGGACGCGAGGTGAATCCGAATAGATGTGGAAATCCTCGTCGGCGGACTGGGCCAGCGCCGGTACGAGTGTCGCAAACCACAACAGGAGCATCCGCGCGCGCACTTGCCCGTTATTGTGTCACACAGACACACCCATCGGGGCACCGACCCGCATGCCGGGGTGAAATTAGGCCTGTAAGTTACTGATTCTATTTGCGTGCCCGCTGGTCCTGGGCGTGCACATTGTTAGCCCGAATTGATGAAGTACCTTTGAAAACCTGCCCTCTGTTTGCAACGAGCGCCGAGGGGCGAAGCGAGTGGCTAACTACTAGCGTGCTTGCGGGAGCCGGTGTTTTAGAAGTTTTGAAACCGCTCCTTCATTCGTCGGAGTGAGTTGCAACAGAGGGGTTTTTTATTATGTTGGCTCTTATCGATTTCTAGAATTCAGCTTCCTGGATACCGGTCTCGGACCATGGCGGCTGTGGTGGGGAACTTTATAGGACGCGGGCCTCACCCGAGTCAGTTGTGGATTGAAACCGGGAGCCGAGCCCGTCTTGGGCGGACCGCATCGGAAAAGGCAGCACCGTCACCTCGCAGCGCCAATTCCGATGCGGTTTTTTCTTGCTCAAACAGCATAACCTGAGTCGGTGCATCGTGCCTAGGTCTAAAATGCTAAGTACTATGCGAGCAATTACCGTAGAACTTCAGTTGTACTAATACTTTTCTCACCCAAACTGACGTCCTGTCCTATTGGTCCTGCCAGCGGTCGCCCGGGCAAACTGGCGATCTATGCAGGACGTTTACCTGATCATCCGTTTTACCCGTCACTGGATTCACTACGGATTTATCGCCCACGTCGTCATCTGCACATCGATCGCGGCGGTGGAGGGCATTCTCGGGCGGTAGACTGGAAGCTCATGAAACATCATGACTTCCTCCAGCGGATCGGAGTTGAGGTGCCGGTGGTCCAGGCGCCGATGGCCGGTGGGCTGGAAACACCGGAACTGACTGCGGCCGTCGGCCATGCCGGAGGCTTAGGGTCGCTGGCGGCGGGCTACCTCAGTCCTGACCAAATCTTCGAGCAGGTCCGCCGGATCCGCACATTGAGCGACAAGCCGCTCAGCATCAATCTGTTCGCCGGCGGGCGCGAGGCGAGTCCTGTTCCGGACCCGGAGCCGCTGCTCGCTTTGCTTCGGGAGGTCCATGAAGCATTCGGAGTGCCGGCCCCGGTTCTGCCTGCGCCCGCGCCGGACCCTTTTCCCGATCAGTTCGAGGCGGTGATCGAGGCTTCGCCCGAAGTTTTCAGCTTTACCTTCGGGGTTCTCTCGGCGGAGGCGATTGCGAGATTGAGGCAGCGAGGCATCGCCGCGATCGGCACTGCGACCACGGTGGACGAAGCGCGTGTTCTCGAAGAGCGCGGCGTCGACGCGATCGTCGCACAGGGAGCGGAGGCGGGCGCGCATCGCGGCACGTTCCTGCGATCTTTCGAATCGTCCATGGTGCCGACGCTCGAACTGGTGCGCTCGATTTGCGGCGCCGTTCGAGTGCCCGTGATCGCATCGGGAGGCCTGATGGATGGCCGCGACATCACGCGGGCGCTCGAGTGCGGCGCTTGCGCGGCGCAGCTTGGTACCGCGTTTCTGACATGTCCTGAAGCGGGCACTCCGGAGGCTCACCGCAAGGCGGTGCTTTCCGCGAAAACCGATACCACCGCCATCACGCGAGCCTACTCCGGCCGCCCCGCGCGCGGGTTGCGGAACACGTTTATGGATCGGGTGGCGGCGATAAAGGAATCGATTCTGCCATTCCCGCTGCAGAATACGCTGACTCGTTCCATGCGCGCAGCGGCGGCGAAGGCCGGTGATGCGGGTTATCTTTCGCTCTGGGCCGGCCAGGGCGTGACGCGTGCGCGGGTATTGCCGGCGGCGGAACTGGTGGCGAGGCTCGCCGCCGAGGTTCGGTGCTAAGATCGCCCCTGAGTGCGCGTTTTTCTCATCGCGATCGTCGTGGCAGGATGTGCGGCACAGCCGGCCGGAATCTTCTCAGGCGTGCGCGAGCATCCCGCGATCGGCTATGAAACGCGTCCTCTGCACGATTCCATCGCGCGGTTGAATCGCAAACTGGGTGATGGCGAAATCAAGCTCGACTTCGACGGGCCGAGCGGTTATCTTCGCTCCGTGCTCGATGCCCTGGCGATTCCGGTGGAATCGCAGATCGCCGTTTTTTCGAAGACCAGCCTGCAGGCGCAGATCATCAGCCCGCAGAATCCGCGGACGATTTTCTTCAACGACTCGACCGCGGTCGCCTGGGTCCACGGCGAGCCGTTCGTCGAAGCGGCAACGCAGGATCCGGAGCAGGGGATGATCTTCTATGTCCTGAGCCAGTCGCCTGCGGCGCGCCCGCAGTTCCTTCGCAGCGACGGCCAGTGTCTGCGTTGTCATGAGAATTATTCGACGCTGGGCGTTCCGGGCACGCTGCTGCGAAGCGTGTATCCAGCGGTCACCGGGCTGCCGTATCGCTCGATGGGCGATCACGCGTCGGATCACCGTACGCCGTTCGCGGAGCGCTGGGGCGGATGGTATGTCACCGGAAAATTCGAACCGGTCCAACACATGGGTAATACGGTTTTCTTCGATCCGGAAAACCCGGCGTCGCGGCGATCGCTGGCGGTGAAGATCGATCCGTCGGTGTATCTATCGCCTTATAGCGACGTGGTGGCGCTGATGGTGTTCGAGCATCAGATGCACGCGATGAATCTGCTGACTCGGTTCAACTGGGAGATGCGCTGGTCGGCGTACGAGCACAAGCCGTTCGACATGCACGCCGAAGCTAAGGAACTCGCCGATTATCTGTTGTTCGTGGGCGAGCCGCCTTTGCCGGGGAAGCTCGAAGGATTGTCTGGATTCACCGAAAAATTCGCGGCACGCGGTCCTTTGCGCGAGTTCGACCTGAAAACGCGGTTGATGAAGAATCGATGCAGCTACATGATCGAGTCGGAGGCGTTCGATGCGTTGCCGAAGGCTGCTCGCGTCGCGGTATATAGGGCGATGCGCGAGGTGCTGGCGGCGCGCGGGGATCTTGAGGAGATCGCCGCGATTCTGCGCAAAGCCAAGCCTGAAGCTTGGGACTATTTACGTTGAGCAGCGACGCGCTCCATCACTGTCGCGCCTGGTGCGAGCCGCGACCATAGGCAGCGGTCCAGCGGTCGGTTATAGACTCGCCGCGCGGTTGGGCCGCTTCCTTCGGTTGCGGCTCGCTTGTGACAGGTTCTGTGGCAATATAGCAGTTCGTGGCTGGACCTCTTTCAGGAATTCGCGTTCTCGATTTGACCTCGAACATCGCGGGTCCCTGCGCGACCATGATTCTCGCGGGCCTGGGCGCCGAGGTCATCAAGATCGAGCGGCCCGGTTCGGGCGACGATGCGCGCCACATGGCGCCGGTCGATGACGACGGCTGGAGCGCCTACTTCCTGGCGATCAATCGCGGAAAAAAATCGGTTGCGGTCGATTTGAGTCGCACCGAAGGCGTCGCGCTGGTGCTCAAGATCGCTGCGCGATGTGACGTGTTCATCGAAAATTTTCGCGGAGGCAAAGCCGAGGCGATGGGGCTCGGCGAAGCGGCGGTGCGAGGAGTGCGGCCGGGGATTGTCTACGCGTCGCTTTCCGCATTCGGTCCGCGCGGGCCCGATTTCGAAAAGCCCGGCTACGATGCGCTGGTGCAGGCTCGGACGGGAATTCAGAGTGTCACGGGCGAGCCGGGCACAGCGGGCGCGCGTGCCGGAGTTTCGGTGCTCGACATGGGCAGCGGCATGTGGGCGGCGCTCGGAATCGTCGCCGCGCTGTTCGAAGGCAAGGGGTCTTCAAGAAGCGCTGCGCGCGTCGATGCGTCGCTCTATCAGACGGGCATTACATGGATGGCGTACCATCTCGTGGCCCGGCAGATGACCGGCCGCGATTCGCAGCCGCAGGGGACGCGGCACACTGCGTTCGCGCCGTACGGCGATTACGCGACGGCCGATTCGCGCATTCTGATCGGCATTTCGAACGACCGGCTGTTCGAGCGGCTTTGTGCCGCGGTCGGCCTGGCGCGCGATCCTCGCTTCGCAAAAAATCCGGATCGTGTGAAACATCGCGCCGAGCTCGACGCCACCCTTGCTACGCTGTTCGCTTCACGCACGACGTCGGAGTGGACGCGGATTTTAGATGAAGCCGGAATTCCCGCAAGCCCGATCCAGACGGCGGGGCAGGTGCTGGGCGATCCCCAACTCGCCGCGCTTCGGCAGATGTCCCCGATCCCGGCGACATCGCTTTCGTCGCCGCTGATCCCGCTGGAATTCTCGGGCGCGCCTGCCGCGGCCGGCGCGGCGCCGCGGCTCGGTGAACACACGCGTGACGTGCTGATCGAGTCCGGTTTATCGGCCGATGAAATCGAAAGCCTCGTCGAGCGTAGAATCGTACAGTGACCCAAGCTTCCGAAGAACAGCGCCTGATCCTGCGTACCGTCCGCGAATTTGTCGACCGCGAAGTGATTCCGGTGGCGAGCGGGATGGAACATCGCGGCGAATATCCGTTCGCGCTCGCCAATCAGATGGCGCAGATGGGCCTGTTCGGTTTGAATATTCCGGAGGCGTTCGGCGGCACCGAAGTCGACTATGTGACGTTCGCGCGGATCTTCGTCGAGCTGTCGCGCGGCTGGCTGGGGCTCGCCGGTGTGATCGGCACGCACCTGGTGCTGGCCGACGTGGTGGTAAAATTCGGCACCGAGGATCAGAAGCGGCGTTTTCTTCCCGGCCTCGCGACCGGCGAACGACGCGGCGGCATTTGTCTTTCCGAGCCTAACGCCGGCACCGACCTGCAAAATATTTCGACCACCGCGATGCGCGACGGCAACGTGTACCGTGTCAACGGGTCGAAGATGTGGATCACGAATGCGCGCTACGGCAACACGTTCCTGCTGCTGGCGAAGACCGACCCCTCGGCGAAACCTGCCCATCGCGGCATGAGCGCGTTCGTCATCGAAAAAGGACCGGGCCTGACGGTGAGCCGCGACATCGACAAGCTCGGCTACAAGACGGTAGAGACGTGCGAGTTGCATTTTCAGGATTTCGTCGTGCCCGCGGAAAATCTGATTGGAGGCGCCGAGGGCCAGGGATTCGTCCACGCGATGAACGGCCTGGAAGCGGAGCGGCTGAACGTCGCGGCGCGCGGTCTTGGCGTGGCGCAGGCGGCGTTTGAAGAAGCCATCCGCTATGCGCAGCAGCGCGTGACGTTCGGCAAGCCGATCGCGCAGCATCAGCTCATTCAGGCGAAGCTCGCCGATATGGCGACGAAGATCGAAGCGTCGCGGCTGTTGATCGAATCGGCGGCGGAGAAGAAAAATCGCGGCGAGCGCTGCGATATGGAAGCCGGTATGGCGAAGCTGTTCGCGACGGAGACGGCCGCCGAAGTGTCGTTCGACGCGATGCGCATCCTGGGCGGCAACGGATATTCGAAGGATTTTCCGGTGGAGCGATATTATCGCGACGCTCCGCTGGTGGTGATCGGCGGAGGAACGAACGAGCTGCAGCGCCTGATTATCGCGCGGCGTTTGCTCGAGAAATACGCGGTCTCATGATCTGGCTTTTCTTCGGCGCGGCAGGACTCGGCGGGGCGTGGGCGTTCTACCAATGGTGGATCGCCCGAATCACGCTCGGGTGGCCGGTGGCGGAGGCGAAACTCGATTCGGGCCGCGTCGAGCGGTCGCAGCGGCGCTACGTCGTCCAGTTGCGCTATTCCTATTTCGTCGCGGGGAGCTTGTACGGCGGGACGTGGTTCAAATATTTCGGCACGCAGTCCGAAGCGGACCGGCTGCTTGCGTCGTTGAGCGATCTGTTGATTCTGGTGCGCTACGATCCGAAGAGCCCGGCGAGATCGTATTTCGATCCGTATCGCGACGTGCGGGTCGGCGACGTCAAGCCAGCTCCGTAAGCACGCGCGCCAGCTCGGCGGGTCGCGAGACATAAGGGCAGTGGCCACCCGGCAGCTCTATCGCTTCGATACCGAGTCTTTCCCGCGCCGCGCGCCTCGACCACTCCGGCTGCACCGTTCGATCGTCCGCGCAGACGATATAAGACGCGGGCACGTCGGGCCACTTTTCGAGCGGACAGGTTTCGGTCATCGCGCGGACGGCGAACATCAGGCGGCGCGTGGTGAGCGCCCAGTCCTGAACTTCAGGCGAACAGTCGTGAAACAGAAATTCACGCGCGACGTCGTCATCCGTCACCGGGTTTTTGCCGATCCACGCGGGATTCATCAGCGTCGGGTCAGCCTGAATCTGGCCAAGAATGCTGGTGCCGATCTGCGGAATCACTCCGGCCAGAAAAACGATGCGAGACACGTGTCGAATTTCGGCAACGAGCGGAAGAAATGCGCAGCTCGCCGAATGCGCAACCACGATGGCCTCATGCACGTCGTTCGGGATGGAGTCCGCGATGATTCGCGCGTAGTGAGTTGCGCTCGCGTCGCGGGTGTCGGCGGGAAGCGTGGGACGAATCACCGCATGGCCGCGTTTCTCGAGTTCGGGAACCAGCAGATTCCAGCCCTCGGCGCTCTGGGCGGATCCGTGCACCAGGCAAAAAACGCTCATACTATGTGGATACCATGATCCCCTACTCTGCTCGCGAGCAGCGCGGCTGGTACATGTACGATTTCGCGAACTCCGCGTTTTCGACGACGGTCGTCACGCTGTTCATGGGCCCTTACCTCACCGCGATCACGAAAGCCGCCGCCGACGCGAACGGATATGTTCATCCGCTCGGCATTCCCGTGGATGCGCGCGCGTACTGGGGATACATCGTAAGCCTGTCGGTGGTGCTGCAGGTTCTATTTCTGCCGATCGTCGGCGCGATTGCCGACTACGGGCGCCGCAAGCGCGAGGTGCTGGCGGCGACGGCGTACTTAGGATCGGTCGCGACGATCGCGATGTTTTTCCTGAAGGGCAGCGAGTATCTCTTCGGCGGACTGCTGTTCCTGATCGCCAACGTGACGTTCGGCGCGTCGCTGGTGATCTACAATTCGTTTCTTCCGGAAATCGCGCAGCCTGAGGATCGCGATGCAGTGTCGTCGAAGGGCTTTGCGCTCGGCTATATCGGCGGCGGCGTGCTGCTGGCACTGAATCTTGTTTTGTTC